>JAOZLM010000153.1:3985-5845 GCA_029934815.1 Desulfocapsa sp.
AAAAGTAGCACCTTCTGACGAGATTCCGGATCAGGTAAGCGAAGACTCCGAGTCCGGAATGACGCAGTCGGCATAATATCAGTTTTTAAGATCTAGCCATAAATGAGTGCAGAATAATTGAATTATTTTGTGTTACCTGTTACAAAGAATTGTCCATTTAATTATAGCTGAGCAATGTGGTATACAGTCATTCAAGCAGAAAACGATAGTGAAGGCGCGGTGCATGCAAAAGTCAGCACCGATGCCAGGTCACCATGGTTTGCTGGCCATTTTCCCGGAGATCCCATACTGCCTGGAATTGCGCAATTAAATATGGTGACAGAATGCATCGAACGAGTTTTGCAACAAAAACTGGTTTTGCAGAAGCTGGCACGAGTGAAATTTAAAAAACTTATCCGGCCGGGTGATATCCTTGATATTCACGCCGTAGCGGGTAAACAAAACAATAATTATACTTTTTCCATACAACATAACAATCAGCAGGTCTGTTCCGGCAGACTTGTCCTGATCCCCGGAAAGGAGCAATAGAAATACATGGCAAGTGCTAATAGCGAAACAGTCACCCGCATTGCTGGAATTATCATCAATGAATTAAAACTGGAAGATGTAACTCCTGAAACCTTTGACGGGGATCTTGATCTTGTGGATGAGGTGGGTATCGATTCCATGGATCTTGCGACCATTGCTCTGGTTATTCGTGATGAGTATGGAATCCGCATTGATGAAGACGATTATCCAAAACTTACCACTGTGGCCATTATCGCTGATTATATCGATACGAAACTGGCCGAAAAAGAGTAGCGGAATAATTTCTCATGAGTGAACAAGAGTACAAGTTTTCTGACATTATTGCAGTTCCCGCCATCCGTGAACGCTTTGAAAAGGTACGTAAATATTTCTTTTTACGTGAATCCACCTACGATATGTCCAACCGTTGCAATATTCGCTGCGAGGGGTGTTATTATTTTCAGGGTGATAAACATCTTTTTGACGAAAATTTAAATGCTTCCGACTGGCAAAACCTTATGCGTGCCGAAAAGGAACGGGGAATCACCTTTGTGGTGCTTGCCGGTGCCGAGCCATCCTTTGTGCCTGATTTATGCAAGACTTGCTACGATGAAATTTCTCTAGGCTGTATTGCCACTAACGGTATTAAAGTATTGCCTAAAGAAATAGATTATCGCATTCATATTTCCGTTTGGGGAAATGATGCAACAAGTCTTGAGATCAGAAAAGCAAAGAACATGCTGCAGCGGCAGATGGAGAATTATCAAGGCGATTCCAGAGCAATCTGGGTTTACACTTTTACTCCTGTAAATATCGATGAAGCAAGAGAAGTTACCGAAAAGCTGGCAGCCAATAATCAGCAGATCACCTTTAATATGTTTTCAGCACCCGTTGGTTATGATGGACACCTGAAACATACTCCTGACACACTCGCTCGCACTCGTACTGTAATGACTGAGCTTTTACGGGAATTCCCGGAAACCGTTGTCTATTCCCAGTATAACATCATGGCTCATACACACGAACAGGGCTTACATGATCTGTTTTCCTGTTCTTATCCTCGTATGAATCCATCCACCGACATTGGTCTTGGCAGATCTTTCCGTCAATACCGAACTGATTTACAATGGGATCGGGCAGCCGCATGCTGTGTGCCGGATACAGATTGTGATGATTGTCGTCATTATGCCGCAGGAAGTGCTGTGGTTACGGCCAGAATGTATCGTCATGCTTCCAGTCCCCAGCATTTTTCTGCATGGCTGGATTATGTGGATACCTATCTTGCTGTTTGGGTAAAAGGCTATGAAAAAGGCGAAAATCTTTGCAATGAAATGGTAGAACCTCCCTCACAGG
>JAOZLM010000011.1 GCA_029934815.1 Desulfocapsa sp.
ACATTTCAGCGTTGACACGACACTAGAAATTTTTAATAAAAACTCGCAATTCCCTTTGGGCCCGAGGATTGAGCTTTTGACAGGCTCAGAAACAGTCAGTCCCAGTTCCAGTGCAAAGGATATGATTTTATTAATCGCCTGCTTATGATGTTCAGGATTTTTAATTACCCCACCTTTAGGAATCATGTCTTTTGGTAGTTCAAACTGAGGCTTTACCAGGCAGATAATAGTGACGTTTTTGCCAAAAAGGGGGAGAAGTGGTGGAATAAGTTTAGTAAGAGAGATAAAGGCTGCATCTATCACAGCGAGATCTACCCGCTCGGGGACTTGCTCTCTGGTGATTTTTCTGGCATTAAAGCGTTCAATAACTACAACCCGCTTATCCTGGCGAAGCTTCCAGTTAAGCATGCCATAAGCAACATCTACAGCATACACTTTCTGCGCGCCATTCTGCAGTAAACAATCAGTAAATCCGCCGCTTGATGCACCAATATCTAAACAGATAAGGTCTGCTGGTGAATAGTCAAAATCATGTAATCCACCAGCGAGTTTATAGCCGCCTCGAGAGACATAAGGGCATTTTTTTTTTACACTCGGTACAGTATCTTCCGGATAGAGAGTACCAGCCTTATCAGCTATATCTCCAGCAACACGCACTTCACCAGCTATGATTAGTTTTCTGGCATGATCTATATCGTCACAAAGATTCGATCGGATAAGCAGCTCGTCAAGACGGACTTTCTTCATAAAAGTTGAGAAAAAACAGTTCTCTACTGTAAAGCTGAAAGACGTTGTTGAGCAGTGGCCGATTCCGGAGATGTCGAATAGGATCGCATCAGCTTTTTATAGATGATTTTCGCTGTTTCTTTGTCCGAAAGTTGTTCAAAAGATTCACCCTGCTTTAACAATGCTGTTGCTGCCTGGGGATTACCGGGATAGTTACTGATGATCTGCTGATATTGAATAATTGCCTGATCATACTCCCCCTGCTTGTATAAACATTCCCCCATCATATATCGTGATCTGATTGCGGTGTCGGTATCGCCTTTTGAGGTACTTTTTTCAAAAAGAGTGTAGGCGGATTTGAAATCACCATCCCGGAATTTCTGTTGTCCTTTAGAGTAAGAATCAAGAACAGGAGCAGCTGCCTTTGGAGCAGCAGCAGTCGTAGCTTTGGGGCTTGTACCGGGAGTTTGCACAACCAGGGGTGCAATAACAGTTTGTGAAGGCACAGCTTTAGTAGTTTTCTGCTTCACCATTACTTTTTTAGTTAACGGCTGAATGTGAATAACACCGGAACTGGCAATTGAAGCTGTATTACGGGCAACTTTTGCAGCCTGAGCTTTGCGCATAGCCTCATCAGCAGCTTTAGAAGCTGCCCGGGAACGTCGTTCTGCTTCCTGGACTCTTGCAGCCTGGATGGCCACCAGAGATTCATTTTGCAGAGCAATCTTAGCGTTTAAGTCAGAAATAGTCTGGTTCATCTTTGCATCCTGTTGGGATGTAAGTGATTGAACAGCCAGTTGCAACTCTTTGTTCTGCTCCTGTAACATACGGTTCATGTGAGAATTCTCTTCGAGTTTCCCTTTCAGTTGCAGTAATTCAGTTTGGATCTGGTCAACAGTACCTGAGGAGTCAGCCTGCCGCTGTTGCATTTGTCCAACAGTATTAACCTTCATGTCGTCGAGCTTTTTATTAATACTGCGGACATGGTAGCTCAGTGTATCCACATCCTGTTGAGAGGCGCAACTGCTGAGCAGTGGTATAAGTCCAAGTAGAAGCAGGGGAGTAAGGTATCTTTTTTTCATAATATTGCCTGGAGAAAGTTTCTATATAATAACAAATTAGTTTTCAGTTGCAGCCCAGCGTGGATAGGTCTGATTACCGGTAATAGTAAAGAGCTGGCGAAGATAACTACCATTTTTCATGATAGCATAAATTTTCTGTTTATTGTCTTTTCTTAAAGAGAAGAGGATCTGTTTGCCATCAGGTGACCAGCTCGGAGACTCATGATGGCCGGGGCCTGATGTAACCTGCCTGGGGTTGGAGCTTGGTCGTGGAGAAATAGTGTAGATCTGATAAGCGCCATCTACAAGACTTGAATACGTTATTAAGTCGCCTTTAGGTGACCAGTCGGGTTCAGCATTCTCACGCCCTTTAAAGGTGATACGTTGAACAGCTTTGCTTTTCAAATCCATAATAAAAATCTGAGGCCTTCCACTTCTGTCAGAAACAAACGCAACCTGTTTGCCATCCGGTGACCATGTTGGGGAGACGTTTATACCAGATCTTCTGGTAAGTTGTTTGATTATTTTACCTTTACGATCCATAAGAAACAAGTCTGGATTTCCGTCTTTACTTAAAGTAAGAATCATTTGCGTTCCGTCTGGAGACCACGCAGGGGCGAGATTCATACCTTTTCTGCGTGATAGTGGTCTTGTGGTACTGGACTGCGTAAGATCTGTTATATACAGGTTTTGATTCCCTGAGTGATAGGAGGTGTATGTCAGGTATTTTCCACCCGGTACAAAACGGGGTGAAACAACAAGGTTTTTATGGCGGGTTATTTGGCGAACTTCATTTCCTAAAATATCTGCAAGATACACTTCTTTTGTATTACTTTTATCTGAAACAAATGCAATTTTACTCAATGCAATACCATCAACACCAGTCATTTCTTTAATAACGGCATTGGCAAAACGAAAGAGCATATCGTTTTTCTTGTTTGTAGTGCCATTGTACCTTTTGCCCATCAGCATATCACCTGCGGCTACATCCAGAAGTCGGATCTCTAAAACAATACCTTTTGCAGAGTTTACGTAACTTCCCTTTACTACAAAATCAGCACCCAGTGCTTTCCAGTTACTTTCCTGACGATTGCTATATTGTTCCCCGGGAATGAGTGAAATGATACCGTGGAATTCCAAAGCTTTTCCTAACACATCAGCAAGTTCCCGACCAAAAACCTGTAATTTGTCAGGCTGGTCACCATTAACGAACCATGGAACAGCGATGTTTACTTTTCGGGCATCGGGTGATGTTATGTCGAGGTAAACCAGCTCTTTTGACTGAGCAGATACTGGAATAATGAAAAAGAGGGCAAGTAATATAATTAGGTAGCGAGATTTCATAAGAGATAATGTGGTGAATTTAATAAGGAGGTGATATTGAGTAATTATAAGTGTTTCCCATAGTCAGTCAAGTTCTTTAATTCGAGACTGTGAGAATGGTACAATAAATAAGTAAAATGCGTAGGATTGATATAGAAAACAGCGAATCTATTTGCTTGTACCAATATGAACTACTGATAGTCATAACGCATTGTAAGATTCGGGTTTATTGTATCTGCCCGGGTTTAAAACGAAGCCCTAAAGTGTATTGTTGCTCTTTTAAAGCTCTTGGTATTGCAGGTAATGGATTGGCGTCCTGAATGGTTCTGCTTACAAATTGATCAAAGACTCTGTCACCTGATCTTTTTTCAAAACTGTGTTTTATGATTTTTCCATTTTGAGCAATAGTTATGACTACAATTGCTGTCAGTTGCGGATCCCATTGTTTGATCTCAGGCAGTGACCAGTACTGGTGCAGATGACTAAAGATTGAAGAAAAATATTGCGCTTCAAGGGCACTTGAGCTGCCACCTGAACCCCCAGCTCTTCGGGAATTGTTTTTACTTGTATTCGTTGCAGCGTCAGCACGTAAGGATTGTTTTAGTGCAGACAACGCTTCGCCAGCGGCAAGTTTTGCTTCTGCTTCAGCGATCGCTTTCTGCCGTTTAGCCTCATCTTGTAGTTCCTGGCTTCTGGTTTCAAGTTCCTGCTGTCTGGCCAGTGCTTTTTTTCTTTCTGTTGCTTTACGTTTTTTTTCCAAATCCTCAGTACTGCTGCCCGGGGGAATCTTCTTTTTGAGTTTTCTTTTTAAAGGTTTGATGGATATTGCCTTAGCGGGTTCTGCGGCGGGAGCTGCTTCTACGATTTCGGCTATGGGAGCTGTCTTTGTGGGGTTTATTTTGGGTACTTTAGCAGCTGCTACGTTTGTTGCCGGCTGTGCAGGCGGTGGAGTAGCCGGAGCAGATGCGGGAGGTAGCATATCTGCTATATTGACAAGATTGACAGAAGTAAAATCAGGAAGCTGTGGTCTGTTATGAAGAACTTTAGGAAGAATGATTGCGGAAGAAAGCAACGCAATATGAAAAAGTATTGCCAGATTAAACGGAAGTTTCCAGCCCATGGGGGATGCCACTATGCTATATTCTTTGGCCACAATTACTTTGTGGCTTTTTTAGGTTCGGTAATCATTCCAAGCTTATCAAAACCGGATGCTTTAATTTCAGCCATAATATTGACGACAACTCCATAGGCAACATTTTTATCTGCTTTTAAAAATATCGGTTGTTCACTGTTTTTGGCATAGAGCTGTTCAAGCTGTTGGCGGAGTAATGCTTCACCAACTTCGATCTTACCAAGAGTAATCTTACCGGTTTTATCCAGTGTAACAATGAGTGGATCTTCTTTCTGTCGTAAGGATTTCGCCGTTGTTTCAGGAAGATCTACATCTAAGCCTTGAGTCATCATGGGAGCAGTAACCATGAAGATAATCAGGAGTACCAGCATAACGTCAACCATGGGGGTGACATTAATTTCAGAGACAAAACCTGATCGTGATCTGTTTGTGCTAAATCCCATAGTAGTTTCCCTTAAACGCGGCTGAGGAGATCCCGTTCAACAAGGTTTAAAAAGTCTGTGGAAAAATTCTGCATTTCATTTTCAATTTCAATTAATCGGTTTGCGTAGAAGTTGTAGGCAATAACTGCAGGGATAGCAACGGCAAGACCTGCAGCAGTAGCTACAAGTGCTTCTGAAATACCTGGTGCAACAACAGCAAGAGAGGCAGACCCACGCAATCCTATCTCGTGGAAAGAGGCCATAATTCCCCAGACAGTACCAAACAATCCAATAAATGGCGCAGCAGATCCTGTGGTTGCCAGAAACTGTAAGCTGCTTCCCAGTTCTGCTATTTCCATGGATTCAGCCTTCCGAATGGCACGCTTTAAATTATCCATGGTGGCAAGTTGCATTTCAAGTGGTTCCGAACCTTTACTATTGTCTTTACTGTTTCGAATTTTATTTATTTTCTGAAGTTCTGCAAAACCTGCTGAAAATACCGCTGCTTCAGGACTTAATGGAAATTGCTGTGCTGCATCATCCGCATCGTTAAGTGTTTTTGAAGACCAGAATGCTTCCATAAAAGCATCCGTTTCCCGAACGGCCTTTTTGAAAAGACGGGTTTTCATAAAAATGATAGACCACGAAGCCAGTGAAAAAATAAGAAGCGTAGCCATAACAGCCTGTCCCATGGGACCGGCATGAAGGATCATGTCAGAAATAGATAATTGCACTTAGTGTTCCTTTAAAAAAAGTAATTTTGTAAATTATTCACATTTATAATTGTCATGCCTGAAAAGGTCAACCACAGGCAAGTTTACACAGCTCATCAATATGCTGCAGCATTTGATCTTCATATTGAGCAATGGGGACTTCCATTTGGCACTCTGAACAGAGCACAGTTGCATTTTGTCAGCGTCCCTGGACTGTTGCACTCAAACTTTCGCAGAATATACAAGTAAACAGAGGCTCAAGTTCGTCAGTGCCTGTCATGTCAGAGTGGCCAGCGTACAGCAAAAATGAGTTCTGACAGCCACTTTCTCTTTCACACGTAAAATACCTTTTAGAAACCAGACACCACTGAATGTTTCTTTGAGTGTTACCTGCATTTGCAGGACATCACCCGGACCTACAGGTCGTTTAAACTTTGTATCGTCTACGCGGGTAATAACCGGAACACCTGAGAGTGTTGTTTCTGAATTTTTTGTCAGGAGTGAAATAAGAAGGGCACCTGTTTGAAAAAGTGCTTCACAAAGCAATACTCCTGGAAGAATAGGGTGTTCAGGATAATGCCCTTTAAAAACATCCAGATCTTCTGCAACTTTTTTTTCTGTGAGTATAGAATTGCTGTCCCATTCGAGTATAGAATCGACCCAGAGAAAAGGTGGCCTGTGAGGAATAAGGTCTGTAACTTTTGGGATGGTATTCATTGGTTACAGACCACCATTCACATCAAGTACACTGCCGCTAATATATGCGGCTTCTTTTGACGAGAGGAACAGTACAGCAGCAGCAACTTCTTCAACTTTTCCAAAACGTCGCATGGGAACAATTTTTTTATACTCTTTGACCTGGGCAGGAGAGAGGTCGGCAATCAGCTCAGTATCGATAAACCCGGGCGATACACAGTTGACAGTGATCTTTTTCCTGGCTACTTCCTTGCAAAGACTTCTGCTAAGCCCTATCTGGCCAGCCTTTGAAGCGCCATAATTGGTTTGTCCGGCAAAGCCTAATGAGGCAACGGGAGAGGTTATATTGATTATGCGCCCATATTTCTGTTTTAGCATAAGCAGAACGGCATGTTTACACATGTTGAATGTACCGCCAAGGTTTATATCAATAACCTGCTGCCAGCTTTCGCTGTCCATCAGAGCCAACAGCTTGTCTTTGCGGATACCGGCATTATTTACCAGGATATCTATTGTATCGAAACGTTCTTCAATATTTACAAAAAACTGTTCTACCTGAACTGGATCTGAAACGTCGCATTGGTGAAGCTCCAGGTTCTCACCATACTGTGAGCATTCCTGCTGAAAAGCATCAGCGCTTTCTTTATTGCCGCCATAAATACCAATTACCGTCGCTCCTTCTTCTAGGAAGGCAAGGCTGATGGCTTTACCAATGCCTCGACTGGCACCAGTTATAACAACTTTTTGTCCACTATATTTTTTCATGCGATACTTCTCATGTATGCGTCCACGTCATTGGAAACAATAACACCGTAATTAATAGCTCCAAGCCAGCCTGACATGATAATTCCAACAGATCCCACATGGAAAAGTCCGCTTACTTCCTTAAATATTTTACGAGAAATATCAAGTCCTTCAAATTTAGTTCCAAATGAAGTGCCTTGTGTATGCAGCGTGTAACGATTAAATGTTTTTGGGGTGGCAGCTTCTACCCAGTCCATTTTTTCTTTAGCACCGGGCAGGTAGCGATCAAGGTCAACAAGTGCTCTGTCGATAAGGTTTTGTTTTTCCTTTTTGTACTCTTCTTCAGACAAGTTATCCCAGTCTGCAAAATTTGAATTCATTGAGGCAACAATTGTGTATCTGTCGTGGCCGGGTCTTGTTTTTGGATAATAGACTGAGAATGTCTTTGACCTGGTTGTAAAATCACATAACTCAGAAGAATCAAATTCAGGGGCTGTCGAGGTAAAAAGAAGATCACCGATATCGTCGATCTTGTCCTCTTTTTTGATTCCCATATAAACCTGACATGATGAGTTGTTCACTCGGATTTTGTCAGCCTTTGCCATAAATTCATCGCTGAAAGCATCTTTTCCTGCAAGATTGTAAATTGTATTGGTTATTCCTGAATTTGAGACAACCGAACCACATTCAATCGTTTTACCTTGCACTTCAACCCCACGAACAATACCAGAATCAATGACAACACGATCAACTTTGGCAGAAGTGCAGATAGTAACACCATTTTTCTCAAGCTCATCGGTCATCATACCAATTAACTTGTCAGTACCACCCTCAAAAGTAAAAACCCCTTTATTCATAAAGTTGGAAAAAACAATTCCATAAGTAATGGCAGGATCATCAAGGGTAGAACCGTTGGCGTAACTGATTGGCTCCATGAGCAGGCGATGCACATCTGAACGACCAGGGAAAAACTCTTCAAAAAGTTCTCTGGTCGTCATTGACTGATCATCGTAAAAATTCATCCCTGCTACACGACTGAAAAAAGCATCTATGGTGCTTGCTGGGATTTTAAATTGTTTATTGAGCTTTTCAGTGAAATCGAGACGATCAAAGGTCGTTTCAAGATGGAACTGTGGATTATCGAAAACGATTTTTTTCAACTGAACAATGGAATTCATAATTTCCTTGTTCCAGTATTTTTTACAGGTCTTAACCATTCCGTAAGGAAAACCATGTAAAGAGACATCAAAGATATGTCCCTTGCGCTTAAACCAGGTGGCAAGGCCACCGAGTTGCGTATGGTATTCGAGAAGAAGAACCTTGTATCCACAATAAGCAAGACGATTAGCTGAAGTGAGACCGCCAAGGCCTGAACCGATAATGATTACATCATATTTATTTTCAAGTGAAGCTTTAGAGAAAGAAACAGGCATAGTGTAGTGAAATGAGATATTTTTTTATTATTCAGATGCGGGGCAGGATATGTTGATTAACAATGGAAACACCGCTAAGCATAGCACCTACAATCCCAAGAAAACCCTGATCTGTGCCAGCTAAAAAAAGATTTTCGTAGCCGATATTGCCATCTTTAATTTTGCTTGGATTCCCGTAAATTGCACCTTCTTTTTTTGCAGTAAAACGTTCGATAGTCAATGGTGTGAAAGTATCACGATATACTATGTTTTCGGCAAAATTACCAAGGATTTTCTCTGCAACGGAGAGGGAATGGCGTGCGGTTTCGTCTTTTAGCAATTCATAGGCCGGTTTGTCTTCTGCAAGTTTTTTCCAATGTTCATAACTGGCAAGGTGGGTAGTGCGTATTTCCTTATATGGCAGAGGTGCTAAATTCTGAAAATTCTGGGGCATGCAAATAACACCGGAGTCAAAGTTCACAGCTTCCCGGGGGCTACTGTAGTTGAATTTGGCAGCTGTATTAAAAAAGATGATGGTGTTGTTGTCAGCCTTTTTTAGCTTTGTTACTGGTGGGACTTCAAAAATGGTCTCTACAAAACCGAGTCGAGGCAGGGTTTTAAGGCCTGATTTTGTACCAAGTAGTTCAAAAGTTTCTTCGGAACCAGCAGTGGAAAGCATATAGTCGCAGCGGATTTCCTCACCACTTTCAAGCACAACACCAAGGACTTTTTTATTTTCTGAAATGATCTGTTTTACAGAGGATTTTGTACGAATTTCTCCTCCATAGGCTTTGTAGTGGTTTTCCAGAAGATCAAGAAGGTCTTTAATGGTTCCACCCGGTCGAAACATGCCCTCCTGAAATATCGCTCTGAACATAATAACAAATTGCCCAAGATCCATATCGTTTTCGACGGAAGACCCGTAATACATTAACGGGCAGAGTAGCATCTCTGTCAGCAGGTCATTTTGTAATTTGTCCTGAATTACTTTTTTTGCAGAAATAAATACAGCAGGCGCAAAGGGGTCATAAGCATTCACCAGTGAAACAAGTTCTGTGAAACCGGGATAACTTGAGGGGAATTTCAGTTCGATTTCTTTGCAGAATTGAGAGAAATCATTGGAAAAACGTAAGGACTCTCTGTTTTCAAAACGGATTTCACTATGATTCTGTTCATGCAAATCAAGTTCTGTACGTTTAATTTTTAATTGCCTTAAAAGGCGGTTAAGAGGTGCTTTTTTATCTTTTGGTTCAGCGTAGTTGGTAATAGCATGAAGTCCGGTTTCGAAAAGCCTTTTGTTGCGATAGTAGTAGGAGTTTAATCCACCAAGTCGGGAGTGTTGTTCAAGGATAAGGACATCAGGAATAAAACGGGCAAAACGTAAAGCGGCGGCAAGCCCCGAAAGACCGCCGCCGATAATAATAAGTGGGACGTGCACCTGTTAAGCGTCTTTTAAGAGAGGATCCAGATAGTTTACGCAGGAATCGAGGGTGGCAAGTTCAGGATAATCTTCTTCAGGGATCTGTAACTTGTGACGTTTTCGAAGTTCCATAACAATATCCAGAAAATCCATGGAATCAAGGTCGAGTTGATCGCGCAGGGGCTTGTCAGACTCAAGGGTGTCGAAGTCAGCGTCTTCGTCAATATCTTCTATAATTTCAAGGATTAAATCCTTAATTGCATCGCGTGTCATATATTTCTCCGGCCATGGCCTGTATTCTATTTTACAAAACAAATCTTAATACATAGGGCAAACTAGCCTTTATACCATACCTGGAGAATCTTTTTAACAAGTTTTTAAAAAAAACTAAGAAAAATCGAACATCATCCTGTTTGTTGATGTTTTTTGACAATAATAACAGAGTTTATCCCTACCATTCCGAAAGAATTGTTGAGAATAGTATTAACAGCGTCCAGTTGTACCGCATCTCCTGTAACAAGATTATCAAGTTCACATTCTGGATCGAGATCTGTAACGTTAATTGTAGGGTGTACCAGGTTGTCAGTAAATGCTGGGAGATTTCCGGCTAGTTCCAATACGCCCGCCGCCCCCATAGCATGCCCTATGATAGACTTTGTGTTATTGATATAAGTGTTTTTTGTGTTTTTAAAGAGTGCACGTATTGCTTTACACTCTTCAATGTCACCCTGTTTGGTTCCTGTGGCGTGAGTATTTAAAATATCAATATCTTCAGGCTGCATACCAGCTCTTTCCAGGGCAAGTTCCATGCATTCGGTCTGCCGTTTATGATAGGGAAGGACATAATCACGGGCATCGGAGTTCATGGCATATCCGACAATTTCCGCATAGATTGTTGCACCACGTTCCAACGCGCTTTCAAGGGTTTCAAGAACGTAGATGCAAGCACCTTCAGAAACAACAATACCATCCCTTGAATTGTCAAAAGGTCTACAGGCATTTCTGGGATCTTCAGCGGATCCTAGTGCTCCCTGCGCCTGAAAACTTGCAAAGATCCCAAAGGAACCGGTTGATTCAGATATGCCTCCGGCCAGTGCCATATCAACTTCACCAAGGCGCATCATCTGTACTCCCTGAATAAGTGATGCGTTGCCTGCTGCACAGGCAGCACCAATGGAATAGTGAGGGCCGGTTATCCCAAGATTCATAGTGATTTCGCCGGCAGGATTATTTAATACAGTGCGAGGGTTGTGGTGGTGTGTCCAGTAATCGACGTTATAATCGTACTGGCTGATATTATAGACTTCATTTTCAGTCTCAACGGTACCATGTTCGGTAAGACCAACATACACACCAATTCTTGATTTGCCATAATGATCCACCGTTAAACCAGCGTCCACTAATGCTTCGTTGGCACAGTACACGCCCAGACATCCGGCACGAGTGCCACGCTTGTTTTCCTTCTTTTTCCTGTAGCGGGTTTCGTCGAACGTGCAGATACCGGCTGGTGCTTTGCCAAAATAGCGAAGATCTACTTCGGTAATTTCGCTTTTTCCTGCCAGGAGTTTTTCCCGGTACGTTTTGAGATTGTCAGCGTTAGGTGCTGCAAGTCCAACTCCTGTGATAACTATTCTGTGATCTTTGATGGGCATGGTGGCTGATTGACGGATGTTGAGTGGCTGGTTATAGTGCGTGATTACACTTTCAATTCTGTTTGATGTTTCAAATTAACAGTTTGTAAGATTTATGACAATTTGATGGAAAATTCAAGGAGAATGCAAATCATTTTGGTGAATGCAGTTCTTTTTGTAAAATATTATTTTGATCTACAGGAGTTTATTTTAAATGAGTACAAAAAAAGATGTGGTTATTATTGGTGCAGGCCCCGCTGGAATTCAGGCAGCTATCCATGCTGTCAGAAAAAAATGTGATGTACTACTTCTTGGCAGAATTGAAAGAAGTGCCTTGTTTTCGGCCCATGTCGAAAACTATGCATGCATTGAAGGAGTTAAAAGCGGTGAAGAGTTGTTAACAGCTGGCTTAAATCAAGTAAAACAATTCGGCGCCGAAGTGATGGACGACGATGTATTAAAAGTTCTTCAAATAGACGGTGGTATCAGGCTTGAACTCGAATCCGGTGTGGACGTGGAGACCAGAAGTCTGATTTTTGCAAATGGAACTTCACGAAAAAAACTGAAAGTTCCAGGAGAAAAAGAATTCTTCGGCAGAGGTGTTTCTTATTGTGTTGATTGTGACGCCAATTTTTTTAGAAACACCACAGTAGCGGTTGTCGGTAATGCCAGCGCTGCAATAGATGGCGCATTAACCCTTACCGGCTATGCTACAAAAGTATATCTGATTAATAAGGAACTGGTTGCCTCACAGGAGTTGCAGGATAAACTCAAACAATCCGATGTGGAAAATATCAGTTCTACCTGGGTAACAGAAATAAAAGGAGAAGGGGGGGATGTGAAAAGCCTGCTTCTTGAGAATGGGAAAGAGATACAACTTGATGGCGTTTTTATTGAACTTGGCGCCAAAGGTGCCATGGAACTGGCACTTGAATTAGGAATCACCCTTGATATGGAGACCATGAGCCATATTGAAACTAACAAGAAGACGGAAACAAATGTTCCAGGTGTCTACGCCGCAGGGGACATAAGCGGACATCCTTATCAAATGGCAAAAGCTGTAGGGGAGGGATGTGTTGCGGGGATGGAAGCCGCCACTTATGCTAAAAAACTAAAAAGGAGTGAGTAGCCTCTTACTTCTTTAGTGAATCCAGTAATTCCTGCGAAAC
Organism: Desulfocapsa sp.; assembly: GCA_029934815.1. Lineage (GTDB taxonomy): Bacteria > Desulfobacterota > Desulfobulbia > Desulfobulbales > Desulfocapsaceae > Desulfocapsa. Next base: position 12,450 of record JAOZLM010000011.1, read on the forward strand.
GTCCTTATCGAGGGCCTTGACTTTTTTTTCAAGTTCCTCGCTAAGGGCAACCCTACCCTCAACAACGCAACCACGCCTGCCCGGTACACATTCACCTCGAAGACGTTTACATTTGTCTTCTACGATATCGTAATTTTTACAGTGAAATGTCATTCTTTCGAGTCCTTGTCCTACAGTATTTTCTTACTTTCAAGATCGCTTAAAAATAGATTAATGAGTTGCTGGTAATACTTTCGTGTCATAACAGGATCGATGGATTCTGACCTCGCTGACCAGATGCGTTTTTCTGTGGCGACATCATAAAGGGAAGTCTCAAGCATAACCTTTGTTTTGGTAATATAGCTTCCACTTGAATAGACTGATCGGTAAATAAAGGGATAGTAACCATATAAACCATAATTTCTTATATCATTGCTACCAACTATCATGCTATTGGGCTGATAAAAATCTTTTTCAGATGCACCCACCATATGCGTTATCAAAACAGAATCACATCCGGATTTCTGAATAGCCTCTCGCAGGTGTTCTTCAGTAGGTTCTATTACCTGTTTACTTGTTGAGTAACTGGGTACAGCATCCACCTTCATAGAAATAAGACTATCTGTGAAAGTATCTTCATAAATTCTGCGCTTTGTCTCGTTTTTAGCTACACCGATAACAAGTATTTTTGATGTCTTAAATTGTGCTGCCGACTCACTTTCCCAAGTGGAAAGTAATTTTGATGCAGAACAGGATGAGAGAAGTGTCATGCATAGAATTAGTGGCACTATTTGTTTACGAATCTTAAATATTTTCATTTCACATATTTCCTGTTAAAGCTTAAAAAAAAAGAGTTTCAGACAGATTGCCTGAAACTCTTTTCGTAATATGGGGTGAATGATGGGACTTGAACCCACGACCTCCTGGGCCACAACCAGGTGCTACCACCAACTGAGCTACACCCACCACCTAAATTTGCGCCCATTGTATACCCTTTACAAAGGAATTACGCAAGGAGAAAAATGAACTCTTTATAAGTCGCTCTTGCAGTGCATACATTTTTTCGCCTGCGCTTTAATCAATTCTGCACAAAATGGACATTCTTTTTGGTTATTATCAAGCAGCAGCTTTTGGATCACAAGATTTGTAGCCTGAGTAAATTCTGTTTTCTTGAAAGTATGATTTCTAATGGCATCGATGCAGGAAAGATCATTAAAACGAACAAGCATTTCCACGGCACGTTTTCTGCCAGCAGGTGTTGCAGCTTCATCAAGAATAAGAGTCATGACAGGCTTAATGTCGTTATCAGCAAGACATGTATCAAGCGCTTTCACTGCAGCCATCTCTACCAGGTAGCGTTCATTTTGCATTCGTATCAGGTCAGGGTCAATAATAGAACCAGTGAACGCATATTCTGAGGCAACCATCATAACATTCATCTCTTTAGAGCCTGGAAGTTGCATGTTTCGAAAGGTTCCCTTGTGGCCGTAATTAACATCAACCTTTTTCCACCCATTTTTAAAGGGAGGACATTCATTATTTAAGCAAATAAAAAGTACTTCTGCCCCCCAGCCGAGACCATCACCGACATGGACTGGAGGGGCTTCACAAGGGGTCATAATGGTATTACAATCGGGGCAAATATGCTCTTCATCGAGCACTGCTAAATTCTTAAGATACATGTTACACTCCTTACGCTATATTTATATTCTGGTATTATCTATTTGAAATCTTCAGGTACTGCACATTGTTTTCCTTCAGACTGAAGGAAGGACGGGCCTCATCCACCGCCGCCGGTCAGGGAAATAAACATATAAAACACAAACCAGCAGCTGATAATGATGAGGAACGTTTTGTTTCCGCTAAGACTTTTTTTGTTTTCAATATTCTCTTTTGGGTTCGGTTCCATTTATTACCCGTTTGAGTTAGAAAGCACAGAGTCAACAGCTTTAGATTGTTTCATGTGTTCAGCCAGGAATTGCGGACTCAGGTGGGATTTGCTATTATCGATAATTTCACAAAGTCCGGGAATATCCTGCTTTTCTGCCATTTCAACAACCTGCAGTAAATTTTCAGCAAAACTTTTTACTATCTTTCTGCCATCCCCTCCGGTGGACATAATCTCTGCATAAGTCCGTGGATTCTGATTATGTATTCTTGCCATTGCAAGAATACCGTAAAGAGAGGTGAGGGTAGAATGGGTACCGATGTCTGCACAGGCAATCTGGTGTTGTTTGAGCGTCATGGCAAGAGCTGTTGAAATTGTTGTTGGCAGTTTCTGGCCAACACCCATTAGCAGATCATGTTCACTTGGGCTATCCTGAGAAATTGCTGCTCCATGTTTATATAAAAATGCTTCAAATTCAGAGCAGAAGGATCCACTTCTAGGCGTTCGTACAACCGTGGCATTTTTATCCTTCATGGTCAGTGCCTGCGGGCCCCAGAGATTATGAACCAGCATAACCTCAACACCTTTTTCAGTAACATCCTGGGCGGATTGGAGGGTTTGTTCGGACTCTCCTGCCAGTAGAATAAGCGCCTGCCCCTCTTTCATAAGGGGAGCGTATTGTTCAATGGTTGCAACGGTTACAGAAATAGGAACACAGATAAGAACAACGTCCACTTGCGCAATCATCTCCTCAGGAGACATAATTGTAGATCTTCCTGTAAGAAATGTTTGATATCCTTCATTCTCGAGGCGATCTGCAAACCATCCGCTCATGGCGCCAGTTCCGATAAAACCAAAAGAGCGAATTTTTTTCACACGCATATCAACACGTGGAAAAGAGCCGAGCAGACGCAGGCTGTCTTCTTCCCTTATAACGTCATTTTCTATTGCTTTAAGTGCTTCCTGAAGAAGATCATTGCCAATGTGGCCTTCAATTTCGAGATAAATTTGCAGCTTTTGTGTTTTGATATCATTTTCTGAGCGCAGATCAAGAATATTGATTCCACGTCTGGTGAATTCCCCAAGGATATCAACCAGCATACCAACACGGTCTTTTAGTGGTTTGGTTATAACAGCTGTTGCGTCATAGCCTGTTTCTCCACTAAGATTCCCTCCAATAATGGCAAAACGGGTACGATTGTGGGCAGCAATCTCACGGTCAAGTATTTCAAATCCGTGTTCAATGAGAAGCTCTTCGGAATCAACAATTGCATAATTTTTTCGATTATTTTCCTTTATATCAGCCATGGCGGTACCAATATCCGGGACTGTCATAAGTGTTGCTTGCGGATAATGCTCACTGATATAATCAACGCATTGCTTAAAAACGGATCCGCGGCCAACTATAATTTCAGGTTTGAACTGTGATTCCTGTTGCAGAGCGGCAAAAGAGAGATGAATAGGAAGTACAAGATTATCTTCCCAGTACCCCTCACTCAGTAATTCCTGAAGGCGAAAATATTCTTTAATTTCACCTTCCCGTGTATTGTAGATAGGGACGAAGGCAAAATCAGCCTCTTCCTGCAAAAAGGCATCAATTATGTCCGGGACACGGTTGTATAGTTTCAGTTCTGCATCAGGAGAATATTGCCTGGCAGCTCTGTATCCATCTGAACCAACTGGACCGAGGGTGGCTATTGTGATCATAAAAGCAAGTTTGTTATGTTCGTATGCTGAATTGATATATGAAATTATTTTTCTATTTCATTTTTTGCTAACGCGTAGAACGTAGTCACTTAATAGGGTTTAGGCAAGTATTGCTTATCCAAACAAAAAAAAAGCCACCCGCAAAGCAGGTGGCTTTTTACCTTGAAACAGTGTGTGGAAAATAGTTTATGGCCAGAGTAAGGGATTGTAAATCCAACCAACTGTTCCCTGGCTATGTTTCACTTTTGTCCATTTTCCCTGGGTGGATACCTTTGTGAGAACAACTCCTCGATCAACAGTAGCGACAACTGTACCATTGGTCGATGGCTTAGTACGCATGTTTATGGATTTTTTTCCATTCACAATGACCGTGTTTCCGGGGACAACAAGTTTTGAAAAAATCCAGCCTTTATCATTTTCAAAATCAGAAACCTGTAGCCAGTCGCCTTTGGTTTGGAGAACTTGTAAAGGGTATCCTTTGAAAAGCTCCATATAAACTGGAAAATTGGTACCCGGACCGGTTCTCACATTTACATTGTCTTTTTTCACACTCACATTCTTAGCGGCAAAACTTAAGGCAGGGATAGTAATAAGAAGGAGAATAGAAATATAAAGTATACGGGAGCAGTATTTGAAATTCATAGTAATCCTGAAAGATAATGAAGTAGTAAGGGCTTTCGATATCTGTATTTGAAAGAAGACCTGTTGTATGGAAATAAGGTTATAGCATCATTGTTTTTTGAAGTCAAACAGGATACGCTACTACTCACCCATTGCTGGTTGGCTTGTAATCCTCTTTCACTCAGTAATAACAGTAAATACTATCTAAATTTTGAAGGTAAAGGAGCATTTAGCCAATAATGTTTTTTTTCAAGAAAATATTCCCCAAACGAATCCTGCTGCTTAGCTTTGCCTTCTTTATACTTTTCCCTGCCAGTAACGCTCAGGCAGCAACCGAAACGATTCTTGATACTGCCAGAAAATATTATTACGGAATAGGTATTTCTAAAAATATTAATAAAGCTTTCAAGCTTTATTTAAAAGCTGCCAAGCAGGGCGATGTTGATGGTATGTTTATTGTCGGTGGGTTGTATATGCAGGGCCACGGAACAGTAATTAACCAAAGAGAGGCGTTTAAGTGGCTCTACAAAGCGGCGATTAATGGTCGTAGTTCAAAAGAATCACAACGTATCCTCGGTCAGTTTTTTCTCTCCGGAAATAACGTTCCCCAAAGTTACAAAGAAGCGCTTCACTGGTATGAACTTGCTGCCATGGGAGGTGATGCTGAAGCCCAAAGCGAACTGGCATTTCTTTATTTCACAGGAAAATTTGTTGGCAAAGATTACGACAAAGCCAGACACTGGTTTGAGATAGCTGCCAGAAAGGGATATCCGCTTGCTCAATATAATATGGGGATACTCTGGTACACAGGAAATGGGGTGTCAGGGGTGGATACTAAAAAAGCATACGCCTGGTTTAATATTGCAGCTGCGAACGGCCATCCAAGCGGAACAGCTGCGAAGTCCTTTCTTGAGACCGTTCTTTCTACAGATGAATTAGTTGAAGCTCAGGAATATTCAATGGAGCTTTATCAGCAGATTGGCACCTTATAAATT
>JAOZLM010000154.1 GCA_029934815.1 Desulfocapsa sp.
ACCCCAAGAGTACTTCCTTCGGGCGCGTGACGAAGAAGATGAAGAGTTTTTACGATGCCATCATGGTTGCTATTCAGTGAATTCAGTACGTCCTCAGTCATATCAGCTGCATTGTCTGTCCATAGACGCTGATGAGATTAACCTCCATCTGATCCAGTCCATGGCGGAAGATATTGGTTTGTCAGTCAAAAGCTTTCAGAATCCTGTGCAGGCATTACGGTACGCAGATTCGAATGTGGTGGATATTGTGATAGTGGATTACCTGTTGCCCGAAATGGATGGAATCGCATTTATTCATAGATTTCGGGAGCAGTTTGTCGATGTGCCAGTGGTGATGATGTCTGCTGTTTCTGATGATGAAAGTCTGAAGCTGCTCGCGTTGAAGGCCGGTGCCACCGAGTTTTTGAGTAAACCACTGAGTGTTGTCAATTTTAGAGCCAGAATCAGAAATCTGTCCGCATTACGTCAAGCCCAGCGCCAGTTGCAGGATCGGGCATTGTCCCTTGAAGAAGAAGTCGCAGTTGCCACCACTAAGATTGTTGCAAGGGAAATGGAAACCCTTGGTGTCTTGAGTAAAGCTGCTGAATTTAAAGATACTGACACGGGAAATCACGTGCGCCGAGTGGCCGAATATTCAATGCTGATAGGTAAACGTATTATCAGTGATGAGGCCGAACTTGAACTCCTCTTTCATGCTGCCCCATTGCACGATGTCGGCAAGGTAGGAATCCCCGACACCATTCTTTTGAAACCCGGCAAGCTTACTCTGGAAGAATGGAAAATAATGAAAACACACACCCTTATAGGGGAAAAAATTCTTGCCGGTTGTGAGAACAAAGTACTTGCCGCTGGAGGTATCATTGCCAAAACACATCACGAGCGATTTGATGGAAAGGGTTATCCGGAGGGTATCGGCGGAGAAGATATTGCCCTTTTGGGCAGGATTGTTGCCATTGCTGATGTTTTTGATGCTCTTACCACCATTCGTCCTTATAAAAAGGCCTGGCCTTTTGAAAAAGCCATGGCTCTCATTGCGGAAGAGCGTGGAAAACAGTTTGATTCTGTAATGGTTGATGTTTTTCTTCAAAGAAGGGATGAGGTTCGTCAGATTTTTGAGACACTGCATGATGATTCTGAGTTTGAAGAAGGTGTCTCTGTATAGTTTATGAAAAAATTCCGTTGAGTTTTCCCTTCTTTTTGTCTCGATTCCTTCCGGAAAAGTCTCTGATGAAAGTACTTGCAAGCTGTACCACCAGGTATTAGTTCTGTTTTGAGAAAAACTACTAAAAATTGAAAAAAGGTGATGAAAAGGACTTGACTTGCGAAGAGTTATCATTTACTGTTGGCAATAATTATCGCAAGGAGGTTTTATGCAATTACGAATGACAAATCAGCGCGAAATGATTTTGCGCGAGTTAAAAAAATCCAAGGGACATCTCACCGCTGATGAGCTGTATGAACGTGTTAAAAAGTTTATGCCGAGGATCAGTCTGGCAACAGTTTATAGAAATCTGGAGATTCTTTCAGATGTCAATATGATCAACAAGCTTGAGATTAGTGGACGGCAGAAACGTTTTGATAGTGAACTTGAAGATCATGATCATATTTACTGTGTTGAGTGCCATCGCATTGAAAATCTTGACATTGGTGCAAACCAGGTTGAATTGCCAGTGGAAGATGCACATGGATATACCATTACAGGACGAAGGCTTGAAGTTACAGGGGTCTGTCCCCGGTGTCAGAAAAAAATAGCAAAATCTAAAAAAAAGTAAGGAGTTTTACAATGGCTTGTGGAAGTAAGAAAGGTGAATTGAGTGATAAGCAGAAGGAAGTGCTTGCGGCAATGGCAAAATGCGATGGGCCATGCGGTTCAAAGGATATTGCAGCTGCCATTGATAAAGAAACCAAGCAAGTCAGTTGTCAGATTACAGCGTTAAAGAAAAAGGGTCTTGTTGATAGCCCTGTCCGCTGCAAATATGCAATAACAAGTGAAGGACAAGCAGCCCTCAAAGCTTAATCTTTTAAGGATATTCGATATGGCTACATTACAGGGAAGTAAAACTGAAAAAAATCTTCTCATCGCCTTTGCCGGTGAGTCGCAGGCGCGGAATCGGTATTCCTATTACGCAAAAGCTGCAAAAAAAGAAGGGTATGTTCAGATTTCAGCGATTTTTGACCGCACTGCGGAACAGGAACGTGCTCATGCAAAAACACTATTAAAATTTATGGAAGGTGGTGAGCTTGAAATAACCGCCTCTTATCCCATAACCCCTCCCGGAACCACTGTGGAGAATTTGCACAATGCGGCGCAGGGTGAAGAACATGAATTTGAAGAAATGTATCCCGAATTTGCACAAACAGCAGAAGACGAAGGTTTTCCAATAATAGCTGCCACTATGCGGGCAATCGCTGTGGCTGAAAAACAGCATGCGGCAACCTACAGAGCGCTTATTGCAAATATTGGGGCAGAAACAGTCTTTGAAAAAGAAGAGGACGTCACCTGGTATTGCAGTAAGTGTGGGTTTACCCATAAGGGGAGCAAAGCTCCTAAAAAATGTCCGGCATGCAGCCATCCGCAAGGGTACTTTGAGCTGTTGGCGGACAACTATTGATGAAACCATAAAAACTCTTCATTTACTTCGTTGCTACAACATTTTTATAATTACGACGTATCTCAGTACGCCGAAAGTCTAAAAAAGTTGCGCGTCTCGCATATGAAGTTTTTTACGAAAACCACTACTGCTCGATATGGGTATTGCTCTTCGTGGCCTCTATCTTATTGATAAAGATGGTGTTATCCGCCATCAGGTGGTTAACGATCTTCCCCTTGGCAGAAATGTTGATGAGGCACTTCGTATGCTTGACGCCCTGCAGTTCACTGAAGAGCATGGTGATGTTTGTCCCGCCAACTGGAATAAGGGTGACGACGCCATGGAGCCAACTGCAGAAGGTGTTGCCAAGTATCTTTCTGAGCACAATGCGTAATTTGTAGTTGTTCGCAACAGTTTGAAACCGGACCGTACCTGTTAGGAGTGTTTGGTTTTGGGCAGTAGTTTTGTTGTTAAACCTGCTTACTGGAGGATTTATCATGGCAGAACAAAAAGGGATTTATAAATGTAGTATATGTGGGAATGTTGTGGAAGTATTGCATTCCGGCGGCGGAGATCTTTCCTGCTGTGGTGCTCCCATGGAACAATTAAAAGAAAACAGTGTGGATGCGGCAACAGAAAAACACGTACCAGTAATTGAAAAAACAGATACAGGATACAAGGTAAGTGTAGGCAGTGTTGCCCACCCCATGACTGAAGATCATTATATTGAATGGATTGAACTGATTGCCGGAGAAGAAAGTTATCGTAAATTCCTTCAGCCCGGTGATACACCCGAGGCAGTTTTTGCAGTATCAGCTGATTCTGTAACCGCCAGAGCACATTGTAATTTGCACGGTGTCTGGAAATCCTGATACCCCAGCTTGTATAACTGTAACTATTCAGCGTACCCTTCTGAATAGTTACATATGACTTAAAGTAAAGGAGTAGAACGTTATGTCGTTACCAGAAGAAATGTACCAGTGTCAGACAATGAATTGTGGTTATATTTTTGATCCTGACAGAGGTGATCGTAAAGGAAAGATTAAAAAAGGAACACAATTTAAGGATCTTCCGGAAGACTGGCGATGTCCGGTGTGCGGTGCAACAGTAAAAGCATTTCGACCACTGGCAGGTCCAGGCTCTGTCCATGAAGAAAATGCACGGCCTGCTGCAGAAACGGGCGGCAAAGTGATAGAAAAAGGCACAGAAGCAGGCATGGAGAAATACATATGTGATGTTTGTGGGTTTGTGTATGATCCTGTGGTGGGAGATGAGGCGGCCGGTATTGCACCGGGTACAGCCTATGAAGATCTACCGGATGATTATGAGTGCCCTGTCTGCGGGGCTGGAAAGGAAGAATTTTCTGCAGCCTGATTTGTTCCAGTAGTAGTCTTTAATATATAAGCAGTTGTATTGAAAAGCGTGGAACGTAAGAGTTGTCTTCTGCTTCTGCGCTTTTTTGTGTCAAAAAAATCACTGAAAAACAATGACAAAGATAGCAGACCGTTTATACTTCAACAAATCATTAAATAATGATGGATTCGTAAAAACTCTTCATCTTCTTCGTTACTGCAAATTTCATATCATTTCAACGTACCTTAGTACGCTGAAATGATATGAAATTTCCGGGCCTCGAACATGAAGTTTTTTACAAACCCATCTTGCTTTTGAATTTTTTACGACGCCATCAAATAATATCTAAGCAATAACAACATAATAAAGCAGGAGGATAGAGCAATGAATCCGGTTAAACTTACCGAAAACGTGTATTGGGTTGGTGCCATCGATTGGGATGTTCGTGATTTTCATGGATATTCAACAAATAGGGGAACCACTTATAACGCATATCTTATAATGGATGAGAAAATTACTCTTATCGATTGCGTTAAAAAATCGCTGCAGAGTGATATGGTCGCTCGAATCAGTGAGATTATTGATCCTGCCAAGATTGACTATATCGTAGTGAATCACGTGGAGATGGATCACTCAGGTAGTTTGCCGGATATGGTGAAGATGATCAATCCTGAAAAGATTATTTGCTCAAAAATGGGTGAGAAAGCACTGCTTGAGCATTTCCATCAGAAAGACTGGCCCTATGAGATTGCTAAGCCAGGCGAAGATATCAGTCTTGGGGCGAAAACACTTTCCTTCCTTGAAACCCGTATGCTGCACTGGCCGGATTCGATGTTTACCTACCTGGTTGAAGATCAGATTCTCTTTTCATCTGATGCTTTTGGTCAGCACCTTGCAACCAGTGAACGCTTTGATGATGAGGTTGATCAGGCAGTTCTCCTGGAAGAGCTTACCAAGTATTATGCCAATATCCTGACCCTTTATTCACCGCTGGTGAAAAAGTTGATTGCCAAGGTCAAAGAGATTAATCTGCAGATCAAGATGATTGCACCTGATCATGGTGTGATATGGCGCGGAAATCCTGGCATGGCACTTGAGTATTATGACAAGTGGAGCCAGCACAAAGGTGATGGCTATGCCATGATTATTTACGACACCATGTGGCATTCCACCGAAAAAATGGCTAAAAGAATTGGTGCAGGACTACAGAGTGAAGGGATCTCCTTTAAGCTTGTAAATCTTCGCTATAATCATCGCAGTGATGTTATGCGGGATGTGCTCAATGCAAGTGCGATCGTACTTGGTTGCCCCACTTTGAATAATGGTTTACTCCCCAGAATGGCAGGTTTTTTGATGTATATGCGAGGCTTGAAACCAACAAACAAGATTGGTGCAGCATTTGGTTCCTTTGGCTGGTCAGGTGAGTCTGTAAAACTGCTTAATGAAGCTATGGCAGTCATGAAGTTTGATGTGATAGACGATGGCTTGAAAGTCAAATATGTACCGGAAGATAAGGATTACGCTCATTGTATAGAGCTTGGCAAGAAGGTCGGACAGGCATTGAATGCAAAGAGAGCTGAATAATTATTACAGTTCTTTAACAGAATTTTGCCAGTGACTTATAAATAGTAAGAGAAGAGGATACTATGAAAATACGGGTTGATAAAAATATCGTTGAGTTTGTACCGGAGAATGAGCAGGAGACTGCATCCATGGAAACATTATGGAGAGTTGTGGTTGATTGTGCAGCAGATAATAAGCGAATGACTGCCATCGGTGAGTATGTTCCTTCCAAAGACAATCTCGCCCGTTTTCATATTGAAGGCATTGAGTCAACAACTGTCTATACTGAAGACAA
>JAOZLM010000155.1 GCA_029934815.1 Desulfocapsa sp.
ACGTATGACACTGGATTGTCGGAAGTTGATTTGCAGCATCGTTATCTGGTTGATACTATAAATGAATTTGGAAGTATTATGATTCAAGACCAGGTTGCATTTGATGATATTGAACAAGTATTCAAAAAACTTGCTGATTACACTCAATACCATTTCGAAGAAGAAGAAATACTAATGAATCAAGTTGGTATAGATAAACGCCACTTCGATGATCATCACAAGAAACACAAAGATTTTTTGCATGAAGTTACCTCCATGTATGCTGGCATGTCTGAAGAAAATTCTGACGCAGCAAGATATCTTTTTGATTTTTTAACTCGTTGGCTTGTGTATCACATTCTTGGCGCTGATATGAATATGGCAAGACAGATTCATGCCATTCAATCTAACGTGGCACCTGATATTGCTTACGAGAATGAAGAGAGAGCGGGAGACGAGGCCACAGAACCATTACTTGTTGCTCTGAATGGGTTATTTGAGCAGGTAGCAACGCGAAACAAAGAGTTGCTCCTCTTAAATCACTCACTCGAGGAAAAAGTTGCAGAACGAACCCAGGAACTCCTTGAAGCCAATCATCACCTTGAAGAACTGTCTCTAACCGACGTTCTCACTGGACTTCCAAACCGCCGACATGCTATGCGTAGTCTTTCCTTTCTATGGGAAGAAGCAAGGCAAACTGATTCCCCTCTGGTTTGCATGATGATTGATGCCGATCATTTTAAAGCAGTCAATGATACTTACGGCCATGATGCTGGAGATGTAGTGCTTTTTGAATTGGCTAAAACACTTCAGCACTCTTTACGAAGTGACGATATTGTAGCACGGTTAGGAGGTGATGAGTTTTTCATTATCTGTCCTAATACGGATATTGAAAATGGAATGAAAGTTGCGGAGATCATCTGTAAGACTGTCTCCGAGCTTCGTGTACCGACAGGTGATGGTGCCTGGCATGGTAGTATCAGCATTGGCGTAGCAGCTGTGACCCCTGACATGAAAAACTACGATGAACTGATGAAGGTTGCAGACCAGGGAGTATATATCGCTAAACAAGATGGAAAAAATTGTGTGAGAACTCATGCATGATAAGCTCGTAAAAAGTAAATTTTCTGATGGCTACATATTCCCCAATAAATGCTGAACAATTGACACAGCAGCAATATTGGCAGTCTCTGCTTTTAGAATTCGACTGCCTAAAGAGAGTATCTGGAAATCATTTCCTTTAGCTTTTGCCACTTCCTCTAAAGGAAAACCACCTTCCGGACCAAACACTATCTGCAGACCTGTTTTTTCTTTTTGTAAAGGCAAGGAGTGAAGAGAATTTTCAACAGATTCCTCTTCCCAGAAAAGGATCCTCTGAGCCTGTCGTTTACCACCTGCCACCATTTCCTCAAAAGAAAGCAATGGCTTAAGCGTCATTGCCCAAGGAGTGCCACACTGTTTACAGGCCTCTTCTATTATGCGTTGCCAGCGATCATATTTCTTTGATACTTTAGCAAGTTCTTTCTTTTTCAGCTGGCTTCTTTCACTGTAAAACGGGGTAAATTCACTCACCCCAAGCTCTGTACACTTTTGTATCAGAAGCTCCATTTTCTGTCCCTTTAACACACTTTGACATACCCGCAAGGGGATGGCATCCTGCTCAATATATTGGGAAGAAAGAATCGTAAGTTGAACCTGTTTACCAGGTTCAGCAATTTCAGCATCATGGACATTCCCTTTGCCATCCAGCAGCTGCAGGGGAGTTCCCACCGTTAAACGCAGTACACGTTGCAGGTGGTGTGATTCCTGTTCGGACAGAAAAAATACATCCTTTACTGATGCTTCAGGGTCTATGAAAAATCGGCGCATGATTATATATTGAATTCATTTAGGGATATTTTAGCTTGTCCTTCCACAATAAGTGGCTCAGCACAAAAGAAAAGAACTATTTTGTCAGGAAATATTTGCCTTCTATTTAAAGACGCGATAACATGAGCAAAGGAGAATATTTTACATATACCAATATGTGGTATTTTTTCTGCTCTTCCATTATAGATAGAAACAACTTTACAGCAAAAGAGCTATTTACATCGCAAAAACAGCTTTCTGGTTATAATAAAGGCAGATGTACGGTGAGGAGAGGTAAACCAATGGGCAAGAGAGCATACACGCGGTATTCCCTGCGAATACCGTGTAAAATGACAGCAGAAACACTGTCGGGAAAAACTCCGATGATGGAGTTTGTAACTGCCAATATAAGTGCCGGTGGAGCGTTTATAGAAACCGAGACCCCCTTACCCCTGGCCAGTAAAGTGCGTCTGGAGTTTCTGCTTGCCCTGGAAGATCTGCAAACTCTGAAAGTAATTGTCTCCCTTGAAACGCTGAAGTCGTGGAAGGGAAAACGAGTATGGATCAGCGCCTCGGGTATAGTGGCACGACACGACGAGGCAGGAATGGGGATCATGTTTGACGAGAACTATCAGGTCAGCCCCATGGAAACCGGTGAAAACGCTACAGTACCTTCGTAATTACCGCTTCTTAAGATGAAGGGCAGCCCACTCCTCCTGCTGCTTTTTTTCCACAAAGGCAAACCCAGCCTCCTCAAATATCCTGACGATATTTCCCTCCTGCTTCCCATGCAATATTCCTGACAAAATCAGATCACCATTCCGTTGCAACAGACGATGGAAATCCTCCCTCATGATGAGTAGCACGTCATGGATAATATTAGCCACAATACAATCAAATGATTCTTCCAGATCCTGTAAAGGTGTTTGCACTACCTGCATACTGGCAGCAGCAGGATTTAGTGCCACATTTTCAATAGCAACCCGTACGGCTTCCGGATCGTTATCAATACCCAACACCTTATTGGCTCCAAAAAGGGCGGCACCCATGCCAAGAATTCCTGTTCCGCAGCCAACATCCAGAACCGAAATTTCTTTTGCACGGTTTTCCATAATCTGTCTTAGAAAATCAAGGGACATGCTGGTGGTTGCATGGTGTCCGGTGCCAAAAGCCATACCCGGATCCATGGTGATGATCTGTTCATTTTCAGCGGGCTGGTAGTCTTCCCAGGTCGGCACAATGATAAGGCCTTTGGTGATTGCAAAGGGTTTAAAATGCACTTTCCAATTGCTTGACCAGTCCTGATCTTCGATAAGCTCCCAGGAAATAACAGGGTTTTCCACCTGAAAAATATCCGCCAGCTCCCGCAGCTGACTTTCCACCTTTTTCTGCAAACTTGCCCGTGATTGTTCGTCCTGATCTTTTTCTTCAAAGTAGACATTTAAAACCAGTTCCCGACTTGTATCATCTACTGTTTGCTCAACCGCTCCGGCCATAACCCCAAGCAGAAAATCGGTAACGGCCTCTTCGAGAATTGGATTTAGAGTAATATGGGCAGTAAGCCAGTAGGGAGTATCGCTTTTTTCTTTCATAGATTATATCGCCATCAATTTTGTTTATGTATGTTATAAGTAATATTTCTTGACATGGTGGGGCATCCTGTTATTTTTAGTACTTTATTCCTTAAAATCTGCAATAAAAACGAGAAAAAATGAGAGTTGCATAAATTTAAACGTTAGGAAACAGCAACAGATAGCGAACGCAGAGAGACCTTCGAGGCACTTACACCCCTCAAGGGGGTACTGAACTGAGTACCGGCCTCACATACCATTTACCGGTGCTAGCGTGACTAAAACCCTTCATTGTTAGCAGACAGGATACGAAATCCCATGGAACATAATATACATTTTTTACCAGACAACGTCCACGTTACTGTTGAGGACGGAGAAAACCTTCTCACAGCAGCGGCAGCAGCCGGCGTCTATATCCACGCCTTTTGTGGTGGAGACGGTGTTTGCGGAAAATGCAAAGTACAGATGGAAAAGGGTGATGTCGTTTCCGATAACGCCGCCAGCCTGAAAGCGGACGAATACGAGAAGGGTATTCGCCTGGCCTGCAAGGCAACGGTAAATTCAGATATCACTGTCCGTATCCCTGATATGGTCAAGGCCGACGGTAAGGCTCTGAAACGAGCACCTAAAACCACCCGCTCAATTTCAGCAAAATCCCTTGAATCCCTGGTTGGTACATGGGATGTGGATCCACCTGTTGGCAAACTCTTCTTACAAGTACCACCACCGACCCTTGAAGACAATATCTCAGATATGCAGCGCCTTATGCGCTCTATCAAAAATAGTAGACCGGACAGCCCGGAACCAAGTTATGACCATCCGGAACTGATCCACGAACTTTCCGAAGCACTCCGTGAAGCAAACTGGGAAGTCACCGTTATTTTGCTGCACGGTAAGCGCACAGACGATCCGGATCGTATTATTGCCGTAGAAGCAGGAGACACCACAGACAAGCTTTACGGTCTTGCGGTAGATATCGGTACCACAACCTGCAGTGGAGTATTAATTGATCTGAATACCGGTAAAATCATGGCAGATGGATCCGGGTATAATTCACAGATCGGATATGGTGAAGATGTTATCTCCCGGATGATCTATTCCCAGCGCCCCGGTGGCCTGAAAGCTTTGCAGGAAAAAGTTGTATACACCATCAATAACATTATTGATGAAGTGTGCAAAAAGATGATTATCAGCCCAAGTGATATCAGTTATATCATGACCGCCGGTAATACTGTTATGGCCCATCTGATGCTGGCCATTAATCCTAAATTTTTGCGTGAAGCTCCTTATGTTCCCAGTGTCAGCCAATTCCCGCTCACCAAAGCTGCCGGCCTTGGTATTATGGCTCACCCGTCCGTTCGCATGTTCCTCTATCCTTGTATTTCTTCTTATGTAGGCGGTGACATTGTGGCTGGTGTTCACGCCTGTCAGATGCAGAAATCTGAAGAAATCGCACTTTTTATTGATATCGGAACCAACGGTGAAATCGTTATCGGCAATAAAGACTGGATGGTTTGCGCTGCCTGTTCCGCAGGCCCTGCCTTTGAGGGTGGTGGTATCAGGTATGGAATGCGTGCCAGCCCGGGAGCCATTGAAAATTTCCAGATTCACCCGGAAACTTTTGACCCGATGGTTGTAACCATTGGTAATACCAAACCTCGTGGAATATGTGGTTCCGGTCTTATCTCCATCGTCTCTGAACTTCTTGATGCGGGTGTAATTGATCCACAAGGGAAATTTAAACAGGATCTTGATCATCCCCGTATTCGCGAAGGACAGGATCGCTGGGAATACGTTCTTGCCTGGGATCGTGATTCCATGATTGGCGAAGATATTGTGATTTCCGAGGTGGATCTTGACAACCTGATTCGTGCCAAAGGTGCTATGTACGCAGGATATCAGACCTTACTTGAATCTGTAGGGCTTACCTTTAATGACCTTGATCGGGTAATCCTTGCCGGAAACTTCGGTGCCTATATTGATCTTGAACGTGCTATCTGTATCGGCCTCTTACCGGATATCGACCGGGATAAATTCTTTTATCTTGGTAATGCTTCCATGCTTGGTTGCCAGATCAGTCTTACCAATCACGATCGTTTCCGTGAACGTGTTGCCGTGCGAACACTGATGACCAATATGGAACTTTCAGAAAACCCGGATTTTATGAATCATTATATGGCAGCACTCTTTTTGCCGCACACGGATATGAGCCTCTTTCCATCGGCCAAGTCACAGAAATAACAAATGAAATACCGTATTATTGACAGAACCCGGACAAAAGATTAAAATAACGTCTTTATTTACAATAAAAATACCAATAAAACAGACAGCTAAGGAGAACAATATGCCCCAAACCGTTAAAGCAATTGCAGAAAGTATCAACATCATGGGAACCCGCAGTGG
>JAOZLM010000156.1 GCA_029934815.1 Desulfocapsa sp.
TTAATCCGGTGCGGCTGATCAGCTTTGGGACCAAGACGTTTTTTGCGATCCGTTTCGTAATCTGAATAATTTCCTTCAAACCAGACAACTTTCGAATCCCCTTCAAATGCTAAAATATGGGTGGCAATTCGATCAAGAAACCACCTGTCATGGCTGATAACCACTGCGCAGCCGCCAAAATTGTCGAGCGCTTCTTCAAGGGCACGCAGAGTGTTTACATCAAGATCATTTGTAGGTTCATCAAGAAGTAATACATTGCCACCATTTTTTAGCATTTTCGCAAGATGGACACGGTTTCGCTGGCCACCGGAGAGTAAGCCAACCTTTTTCTGCTGATCAGATCCGCCAAAATTAAATTTTCCTACATAGGCGCGGGAGTTAATTTCTTTTGTACCAAGCCAGATAGTTTCCTGACCCTCGGAAATAGCTTCCCATATTGTGGACTCAGGGTCAAGACTGTCACGATTTTGATCGACATAGCCAAGTTTTACAGTATCGCCCAGGCGAATTGTGCCTTCGTCAGGTGTATCTTCTCCAATAATCATTTTGAAGAGTGTGGATTTACCGGCTCCGTTTGGTCCGATGATTCCAACGATTCCACCAGCCGGCAGATTGAAGGTCATATCTTCAACAAGAAGCTGGTCACCAAAAGCCTTTTTAATATGATCAGCTTCGATAACAAGCTTACCAAGTCTTGGTCCCGGCGGGATAAAAATTTGTAAATCGTTGGCAAGTTTATCGGTTTCCTGCCCCATCAATTTGTCATAAGAATTAATACGGGCCTTTGATTTGGAGCGTCTGCCTTTTGGAGACATCTTGATCCATTCAAGCTCACGTTGCAGGGTTTTACGTCGACTGGATTCAGTCTTCTCTTCATTGGCCAGACGTTTTTCTTTCTGGTCGAGCCAGGAAGAATAGTTTCCTTTCCAGGGGATACCAATGCCACGATCCAGCTCAAGGATCCAGCCTGCAACATTATCAAGAAAATACCGGTCATGGGTTACGGCTATTACGGTACCTTCGTATTGTTGCAGATGTTGTTCCAGCCAGGCAACCGATTCAGCATCAAGGTGGTTTGTCGGTTCATCCAGAAGGAGGATATCTGGTCTTTTAAGAAGGATTCTGCACAGGGCGACTCTTCTTTTTTCACCACCTGAGAGATGCTCACAGGTTGAGTCTGATGGCGGGCAGCGTAAAGCGTCCATGGCCATTTCAAGTTTAGAATCAAGATCCCAGGCATCCAGAGTATCCAGTTTGTCCTGCACTTCCCCCTGACGTTCAATAAGTGCCTGCATGGCATCATCATCCATGGGCTCTGCAAATTTCTCATTAATTTCGTTAAATTCAGTGAGCAGATCAACAGTTCCCTGAACACCTTCCTCAACGATTTGTTTGATGGTCTTTGTTGGATCGAGCTCCGGTTCCTGAGGCAGGTAATCCACTGTAAGGCCGGGAGATATAGTAGTTTCGCCATTAAACTCGGTATCGATTCCTGCAAGAATCCGAAGCAAGCTACTTTTTCCGGAACCGTTAAGGCCAAGGACACCAATTTTTGCGCCATAAAAATAAGAGAGGGAAATGTCTTTAAGTACAGGTTTGTCAGCATAATATTTGCTGACTTTGATCATTGAATAAATGACTTTTTTATCATCAACACTCATAATAGTTGTCCTTGTTTTGTTGGTGTTTCAGTATTTGGAAAAGATCAGCCATAATAGTATGAAATACAGCAAAAGAAAAGATTGAATGAATGTACTTGTGAAATTGCCTGATTCTTACCCTATGGGTTGATATGTTAGGAAAATCTGCTACACTATCAAAAGATAGCAAAAAAACTTTACAAGCTGTTTGCATCCGGAGTGTATTGCCTGTATGAAAATTCGTACTTTTATCTTTCTTCTTGTAATTGCCCTTGGCCTTTTTCCTGTTCTTATTTTGGCTGCATTAAGTCTTCCTAAAACCATTGAACGGCTTGAATATGCTGCGGCACTTGAAACGCAGGCTCGTTCTCATGTCGGATCTACACAGTTGAAGGCAAGAATTACCTGCCTGAAAAAGAGTCTGATTCGCTCAGCAACCCTCCCCGCTGCCTTTGCCACAATAAAAGATCCCACCGAAGTAACAACCTTATCAAAGGTAATGAAACAGTGGTTTAAATTTGACGAACAGGTGAAAGGTTTTATGTTGATTGATGCAGAAGGGGTTGAGCTTCTTTCTGTTCATCGCAAGGAAAATCTTTTTTTAAAACCTGATTTCTCAGAGAATCATAAAGGGCATCAGTTTCTCGAAGCTTCTCTTGCAGTGAAACAAAATCATGTACTTGTAAAACTTGTTGATCATGAAAGTGATCCTTTTCACCGGACCCGCAGTGATGAATACGAACTCATCATGTCAACTCCCATTGTGACCGATAATGGGTTAACTAAGGGTGTTATGCTTATGCGGGTTGATATGTCACAATTTCTGCAGGATTTTCTGGATTCATACTGGGTAACGGATAACGGGAGGTATCTTCGAGGGTGCCGTACTAAGAACAGTTTTATTGAGTCGGACGGATATCTAGAAGATGGAGCAGTTAACTGTAATGCATTCACAGAGTTTCCCGGGTTAAAAATTATGGAAAACACTGATCCACTGATTTTATCCAGTAAGAATAATAGTAAGATTGCCTGGATGCCTCTTGTTTTTAACCGTGAACAGCAGGCTGTTATGTGGGTAGGTACGCTGGTTGATGAGTCCGCCATGAAAAAATGGAAGACGGACATGATCATTTCTGTGCTGGCAATTTTTTCCATCATGTCGGTTCTTGTTTTTATCACCGCAAAATGGATTGCGGCCAGGCTTGGGTTTATCCAGGAAGATCTGCTCACTGGTCTGCATAATATTATTAATAATGAGCGACAGGTGTCATTTGACTGGCAAGGTCCCCTTGAAGTTAAAAAGCTTGCGGTGGATCTTACAGGTTTATCTAAACGATACAGTGAGATCTGTGACGCCAGGACTGATGCTGAAATATCGCTGAGAGAGAGTGAAGATAAATTCCGAAGTCTCACAGGATCAGCTCTTGATGGTATTATTTTGATGGATCATGGTGGTAATATTACCTACTGGAATGAGGCTGCCGCGACTCTTTTTGGTTTTTCAGATGAAGAGGCCATGGGGCACCCCATCCATGCACTTATTGATCCACGAAGGGAGGGGGAAGATCTTACTGTCAAACCTCTGGAACAGGTAGAGTCCGGTTCCAGTTTCGCAAGAACTGTTGAACTGATTGCACGTAATAAAAATGGTTCTGATGTTTTTGTCGAATTGTCTCTTTCCTCAACGACCATTAAAGGACAATGGCATGCTATTTGGATCGTTCGTGACATCAGTGAACGAAGACGTGTGGAGGAAAAAGCAAGAATCCAGCGTCAGCAGCTGCAGCAGGCTGATAAAATGATTTCTCTTGGCCTTTTAGTCTCCGGTGTTGCCCATGAGATTAATAATCCCAATTCCATCGCCTTGCTCAATGTTCCAATTCTTTTCCGTGCATGGGAGGGTGCTAAACCCATTCTTGACGAGTTTTATGGTGAAAATAGTGATTTCTCCATTGGTGGTATTGAGTATGCAAGTATGCGTAATGAGATTCCACGTATCTTTATGGAACTGGAAGAATCAGCCGTTCGCATCAAGCAAATTGTTGTAGAGCTGAAGGATTATGCACGGCAGGAAACAAGCGGACAGATGGTAGCGGTAAATATTAATGATGCTGTACAGTCTGCAGTACGTCTTACATCGAATACCATTCAGAAACGAACACGTAAATTTGTAACAGATTATGCAGAAGAAGCTCTTATGGTTGAGGGCAACAAACAGCGGCTTTCTCAGGTTGTGATTAATCTCATTCAAAACAGTCTGGAAGCACTGGAAAATAAAGAAAAATCCCTTAGTATTTCCACAAGATATAATGCGAAGGTAGACGGTATAGAAATTACTATCGCCGATGAAGGAACAGGCATTGCGCCTGATGATTTAAAGCAGGTGACTGATCCGTTTTTCACTACCAAACGAAACATTGGTGGAACAGGGCTTGGGCTTTCTGTTTCTGCTGGAATTGTAAAAGAACATAATGGCCTGATGAATTTTAGCTCTGAACAAGGAGTTGGAACGCAAGTTGAAATAGTCTTTCCAGCATTTCACGATAAAAAATAACAAAAATTAGCACGTACCCATTTGGAAATGATTTATTATGGTTAAAACACGCTACCCTTCTTTGCCGGTATTACTGGTGGATGACGAGAATCCCTGGTTGAATACTTTCAGTCTTGTCCTGCAAACAGCTGGAATTAATAATGTTGACACCTGCAACGATTCCAGAGAGGTTATGGCTCTTTTAAAGGAACAATCCTACAGTGTGCTGGTATTAGATCTTACCATGCCTCATATCACCGGGGATGAACTGTTGCCGCTGGTTATTCAAGACTACCCTGAGATTCCGGTAATCATTATTACTGGTCTTGATCAGGTGGAAACTGCTGTGTCTTGTATGAAACTTGGTGCTTATGATTTTTTCACCAAAGTTTCTGAAGAATCACAACTGGTAACCGGTGTTAAAAGAGCGGTTGACTTTGGCATGTTACGTCGGGAAAATAGCTCCTTAAAAGAGCATTTTCTAAAAGATCAGCTTAATCATCCCGAAGCATTTTCCCATATAATCACCCATAACAAATCAATGCGGACGATCTTTCAGTATATCGAATCCATTGCCACCACTGGTGAACCTGTGCTTATAACGGGGGAAACAGGTTCCGGAAAAGAATTGTTTGCCCGTGCGGTGCATACTCTTTCTGAAAGAAGTGGTGAGTTTGTGGGCGTTAACATTGCGGGGCTGGATGGCGACATGCTTGCAGATACACTGTTTGGACATAAAAAAGGCGCATTCTCAGGAGCGGATCAGACTCGTAAGGGGCTGATCGCTGCAGCTACTGATGGAAGCATCTTCCTTGATGAAATCGGTGACTTGAACCCCGCCTCACAGGTGAAACTCCTACGCCTTATTCAGGAGAGAGAATATTACGCATTAGGGTCTGATATATCAAGAAGTACAAATGTGCGGATGATTTTTGCTACCCACAGAGATTTGGATTCATTACAGGAATCTGGAGAGTTCAGGCAGGATCTGTTTTTCAGACTGCGAACCCATCATATCCATATCCCTCCTTTACGTGATCGTTTAGATGATCTTCCTCTGCTCATAGACTTCTTCCTTGAAGAAGCCGCAATACGCCTTGGAAAAAAGAAACCGGCATATCCCAATGAGCTGGCTATGCTGCTTGGTACGTATAATTATCCCGGTAATGTCAGGGAGCTTCAGTCCATGGTTTTTGATGCCCTTTCCAAACATCAGAGCCGCACTTTGAGCATGGATGTATTTAAAGAATATATCGAAAACAGATGTGGTAAGACCGAAATTATGACAGGTCCTGCCGAAGGGGAAACGGTGTTCGGAGTGTTGGATGTTCTGCCAACTTTGAAAGAATCCGGGCGATTACTGGTGCATGAGGCTTTGAACAGATCCCAAAATAATCAGGCTATAGCAGCCCAGATGCTTGGTATCACCAGGCAGGCACTTAACTGGCGTTTAAAACAGGAAGCGGAGAAGAAAGATGCAGCGGGTTGATTTTAGTATTAGCGGCTACACTCTGGACTTTGATCAGGCTAGAGAGACCGGACGTTTAATCGCAGAGAAGGAAAACGAATTTACTATGCTTGTTTCCTGGTGTGACAGAGAAAAGGGAAAACATTC
>JAOZLM010000157.1 GCA_029934815.1 Desulfocapsa sp.
CAGCTATGAATGAAGTTTACGCTGAGTTTTTTCCTGAAAATCCCCCGGCTCGCAGTGCTGTTCAGGTTGCGGCCCTGCCACTGGGGGCGCAAGTAGAAATTGAAGCAGTTGCTCTGGTGAAGTAGGAGGGGTATTGCCGTGGCTGGTTGCATTGGATGTTACGGAATTCTTGTTAATATACGTTAAACAGTGCTTTAATACTTGATAAGCTCGTACAAGCCTAAATTTAGGATGGCTAAGTAATTTAGTAGGATCTTTTAAGCGTTATCTACGATCTGATGGGTGAACAACAAGGCAGAGTTGCCTTTACTGTACATAATTGGGGGGGGGAATGCGCACTATTGAAAAACATATCTGGCATGTTGAAGGTGGCATGAAACAGGGAAAACGACTTGACGTTCCTGTTCACATGACACCTTTTTTTATTGGCAGGGGACAGGATTGCCATCTTGTGGTGAAGGCTCCGGGCGTTTCTCGGAAACATATCTGTTTAGAGCTTGAGGGTAACACTCTTTTTGCAAAAGATTTAAACAGTACCAATGGAACATTTGTTAATCATAAGAGGATTACCGGGCGTGTTGCCATTCAATCTGGAGATATTCTCCATTTAGGAGAAGAAGTACTTCGTGTCATAAGGCAGGATTCTTCCCAAGGTACACGACCCTCTGTGGCAGACAATCAATACGAGTCCACTGTGATGATGAGTATTGATGATCCGGCATTAGAGTTGGTAGATACTTTTGTCAGGCATGAGGAAGAGTTTACTGCGATGCTCGCAGCGAAAGAGGTGGCTGTCGTATTTCAGCCGATTGTCTCTCTTACTGCCAATGAGGTTGTTGGTTATGAATCCCTGGGGCGCGGAGTCAGAGCCGATCTTCCCGATTCTCCCTCAGGATTGTTTGATCTTGCTGAAAGGTTGGGAAAAGCTGGAGAGTTAAGCGCAGTGTTTCGTACAAAGGCAGTGGAAGAATGTCATCTGCTTCCCGGTACACCGTTAATATTTGTTAATACCCATCCTGATGAAAATCTTAGCCGAGACTTGAAAAGCAGTATCGAAGAAATGCGTATGGCAACAGTTCCCTGGCAAGTGGTTCTTGAAGTTCATGAATCTGCTGTGACAGATACGAAAATGATGGCTGAGCTTAAAGCGATTCTCCGTGATAATGAGATGTATCTTGCCTATGATGATTTTGGCGCAGGACAGGCGAGGTGGAACGAACTGGTGGAAGTCCCACCTGATTATGTAAAATTTGATTTACAACTCATTCATGAAATTCATAAAAAGTCGAAACAAAAACAGGAGATGATCCGTAAATTAGTTGATATTTGTCTCAGTCAGAACTGTTATCCTTTAGCAGAATGTGTTGATTCTGACGAAGAATTAGAAGTTTGTAGGGATCTTGGCTTTACCCATGGCCAGGGATGGCTCTTTGGCAAAGGAGCAAGTGCCTCTTCTTTTACAGACGGCACAAGTTATTTCTCCCAGAAGGATGGGTAGAATACAACCAACGCTGAAAACATCTCCAGTCGTCCAACCAGCATATTCCAGGAAAGAAACCATTTCCCAATATCAGAAATAAACGCATAATTTTCAGTAGGTCCAACCATGCCAAATCCCGGCCCGATATTCATAAGGGTTGCAATCACAGAACTCATGGCCGTCACATAATCCATGTCATCAGTAAGTGTCATCACAAACCCGCCAATAAAAATCATAAAGATATTGATAATAAAATAACAGATGGCAAGATTAATAATGTTCTCATCAATTGCTTTTCCATTAAGTCGTACTGAGACTACTGCCATGGGCTGGAAAAATATTTTACGGATGGTCTGGTACATAAATTTACAGATAATCGTGTAGTGGATAATCTTAATACCACTGGTTGTAGAACCGGCACAGGCACCTACAAAACAGACGACATAGAGTAGCATCTGGGCGGACTGGGGCCATAGCTCATAATCGGCTGTGGCAAATCCGGTGGTGGTCAGTAGTGACATCACCTGGAAAGTTCCATATCTAACACTGTCAATTAGACTAGGATAGATACTGTTATCCCAGAGTATCAGGCTGACGCCGCCGCAGAAAAAAAGAATAAAACCAATGTACCAGCGAAATTCTGTATTTATTTGCAGGGCTTTTGTACTTCCGAGCAGTACCTGGTAGAGCAAAACGAAACTACAACCACCAAGGAACATGAAAATGATCGTTACCCAGTCGATATAGGCACTGTCGTAGTAGGCAATACTCGCATTCTTCGGTGAGTATCCTGATGTGGAGACTGTGCCGAATGCGGTACAGAGAGAATCAAAAACACCCATCCCTCCCAATGCAAGCAGGAGTATCTGTAGAATATTAAGACCGATATATAACCACCAGAGCCTGACCATGGTGTCACGGTTTCGGGGTTTAAACTTCTCTTTGGTGATAACCTGTCCAGGGCTTGATTCTGCCCTGAAAAGCCGCAATCCGCCCATACCGTGGGGTAGAAATATGATGGTGAGCGTTAAAAATCCCATGCCGCCAAGCAGATGTGTCTGGCTTCGCCAGAAAAGAAGTCCGTGTGGTAAGGCTTCGATATCGGTGAGAATTGTTGCTCCGGTAGTGGTGTAGCCGGAAATCATCTCAAAAAAGGCATCAGTGAAAGAAGGGATGGAACCGTGCAGCATAAATGGCAATGCTGAAAATGCAGATACAAAGATCCAGCCGGTGACTGCAATAAAAAAACCGTCCCGGATATTCAGCTCGTTCTCTTTGCGGAAGCACCAGAGTAGAGGGAGTCCGATGGAAAGAGCTGCAAGTGCACTGTAGAGAAAAGGATAGAAGTCACTTTCCTGATAGTAGATCGAGCAGGCGATGGGCAATGACATGGAGCTGCCGGTGACGATCAGCAGTACTCCAATTACATGAGCTATGGAGGAAAAATTCATCTGTTTTGCCTGATAGGTTTTTGCTCTGCTTCGTTGATGATAGTTATGTCAACCCAAGGACGCTATAATAGAAGTTTTCTAAGAATAACGCAATGGAGGAGTAGGGCGCTTAACCGGGAGGGAATGTTGGCCTGGTAGGTTTCAGTGCTTTCTCAATTGCTGTTCCAAGTTGCTGCAGGGTGTAAGGCTTGCGGATAAAAGCGATAACCCCTTGCTTAAGAGCCTGTTTTACTTCATCACTTTTTGAAAATCCACTAACGATAATTGCTTTTGTGTCAGCATTATGAGCCTGCATCTGTTCAAAGCATTCACGTCCGTTGATGCCAGGTTCCATAAGCATGTCCAGTAACACCAGATCAAAAGATTCTTTTTTAACCAACGACACAGCTTCTTCGCCAGAAACACAACTTTTTGCTGTGTAATCAAGAGTAGTCAATAGTTGACAGGCGATATCACGCTGCAGAGCATCATCGTCAACCACGAGAATGTGCTCACCGTGTCCTTTGTATGGTAGGTTTGTATCTTCAGTTACAGGCTCTTCGATTTTACTTCGGGTTGCAGGCAAGTAGAGTGAAAATGTGGTTCCGTTACTGTCGCTTTGAAGCACAATATCACCACCATGATCCTGGATAGTATTCTTCACAATGGTAAGTCCCAACCCTGTACCACTCTTCCCCATTATTTTCTTACTATAGAATGGTTCGAAAATATGTTCCTGATCTTTTGCCGAAATCCCTGATCCGTTATCACTGACGGACAGAAGTACATATTCCCCCTGTTTCATAAACTGATTTGCAGCGATAGGTTTTTCGATATAACAATTTTCAGTACGGATGGTGATTGTACCATTTTCCTTTACGGCCTCAGCAGCATTGAAGAGTAAGTTGAGTATAGTTTTTCGAATATGCATGGCTGAACAGGAAATATTCAGCAGATCCGGGGCAAAGATCGTTTCGCAATGCAGCTCTTTGTTGTCGGTCAAGAGTTGTTGATATTCCGGTGAACCGAGCAATTCCTGAATAAGTATGTTCAGGGATTCAATCTTTCTTACTGCAGCTGTTCCCCTTGTTACTGTCAGCATATCGGCCACCACCTCAGCAGCTCGAAGACCCGCATTTCGTATCATTTCTATGTGCTCACGCAGCGGGCTGTCTTTTGGAAGCTGGGTGAGAATTACTTCAGGATAGGTGGTAAGTCCTGAGAGGGTGTTGTTTAAATCGTGGGCAACACCACCAGCCATAAGGCCTACTGCTTCCATTTTCATTGATCTGTGGAGCTTTTTCTCCATTTCCTGCTGGCGGCTGATGTCCATAAAAAATGTAAAATGGTACGATTCGTTGTTGTATTCAAAGAAATTAATAAACAGTTCAACCGGAAACGTAGACCCATCTTTGCGCAGAAAGTCACTTGTCACGGTGGCGAAAGATTTTTTATGCATATGCTGTACTTCTTCTTTCCATCGTTCCTCTGTGACAGTTGCATCTATTTCGGCAATGGAGCGTCCGAGAAGGTCGTCTATCTTGTAGCCCAATATTGAAGCTGCAGCACTGTTGGCGTGAATAATGGCTGTATCTTTGAGATTCGGGGAGTGTTTGACCCAGATCATTGGAAAGACACTTGTTTCAATTGCATGCTTGGTGAAAAGCAGCTGCTTTTCTGTCTGGCGTAATTGTTCCGCCTGTTGTTGGATTTCCTTGTTTTGCTGTTTTAGCTTTTTGGTGTAGCGGTTAAGAGTATAATTTCTATAGAGAAGCACAAGGATTGCGGCCAGGGCAAACGGAAAAATCTTCCAGAATAAATTGTAATCTGTTCCCTGTTCAAAGCGTACGGCTATCCAGTTGTTGAGGATCTCCTGTTGCTTTGCCGGCTCAATGGCGGCAATGGCCTTTTCAAAAATATCTGCCAGTAGTGGCTCATCGTTTCTGGCACCAATGCCAAGATTCCAGCGTTCATCGAATTTTCCTGAAACTTTCAGCTCTCCGATAAAGTTTTTTTGTATTGAATAGCCAACGGTGGCCAGGGAACCGACAAAACTAAAGATTTCACCCTGAGCCACTTTTTCAAGGCCACTATCCACTGAGGTAACATCCACAACCTGCATTGCCGGGTATCTTGCTCGTAATAATTCGTTAAACGCATAGCCTTTTACCATGCCGATTTTTTTTCCAGTTATTGCGGCGATATCATCAAAAAATGGTGTTTCTATTTTGGTTGCCATGACCAGTGGAATGTTCAGGTAGGGGCTGGTGAAGGTCATATAGCTTTCACGCTCGGGCGTGGCCATGGCCAGTGAAAGAATATCACACTTTCTTTGTTTGGCGTAGTTGATGGTTTGTGGCCAGCTCTTAGTGGGAACTACACTTATTGGAATGCCGATTGTTTTGCTGAATATCTCCATGTATTCTGCAGTCATTCCTACATGACGACCATTTACAATGGCTTCAAGGGGGAGCCAGTCCGGGTCAATGCACATGGTGATCTGTTGTTTTTTGCTGAGGTATTGCTCTTCCTCTTGAGAGAGGTTGATCTGTGTGTCGGCCTGGAGATTACAGGGAAGGATACAAAAGAAAAGCTGAATGCAGAGCAGAAATGGAACAAAAAATCGGACAAAACAGGTCATGTTGCAAACTCCTGAGACAGACAAATGTGATGGCGTCGTAAAAACTCTTCATCTTCTTCGTCACTGCAAATTTGCTGTCATTACGACGTACCTAAGTACGCCTCATTCCATCAAATTTGCGTTCCTCGAATATGAAGTTTTTTACTTAGCCATCTAAAGTTTAGGTTTTTACGAGCTTGTCAAATGTAAATGGAGTGAATAGAGTAAAAGGCTTTCTGCTATTCTACCTTATTTT
>JAOZLM010000012.1 GCA_029934815.1 Desulfocapsa sp.
GTGTTACCGTAGCGAATGTAAAAAAGGTGCAAGTACATCTGCTGTCACTTCACCGATACTGCTGGAATCAACAATTCCGGAGGGATCCAGCAGGAATCCTGTGGGAAATCCGGTAATCTGGTAATCGTCTGCCACCTTTCCCTGCGGATCGAAAAGTACCGGAAAAGTAATGTTCAGCTCTTCCAGCAGTTTTATGACTTCTTCTTTTCTGTCTTCAACACTTACGGCAAGTACTGTAAATCTCTGATCCTTGAACCGTTCCTGAGCTATTTGCAGATCAGTGAAATCCTTTTTGACAAAAGGATTTTTGAGACTGAAAAAGCGAAGAAAGACAATTTTTCCACGAAAATCAGAGAGGCTGATATTTTTGTCCTGCAAATCAGAAAGGGTAAAGTCAGCGGCCCAGGAGAGCTTTGGCCCCAGTCCTGCCAGGTATCCCGGCATTTCACGTCCTTTTGTTTTCCGTAAATAAGCGGCTGCTGCCTGTTTATCAGAAAAA
This sequence comes from Desulfocapsa sp., assembly GCA_029934815.1. GTDB lineage: Bacteria > Desulfobacterota > Desulfobulbia > Desulfobulbales > Desulfocapsaceae > Desulfocapsa. Next base: position 500 of record JAOZLM010000012.1, read on the forward strand.
ACATGGCTGCGGCATTTGTTTTCATTGCGGCTGTATTCATCGCTCTCTACAAAATAGGCAAGCGTTGCATCTATCTCAAGCCCCGATAATTCGTCGACCAATGTGATGTTGCCTTTTCCTGCGTTCAAGTCTGCGGCCAGTTCTTCGTGTTCTATCAGCCAGGTACGGGCACAGCAGAGGGAACAGAAAAGAGAAGTTTCTCCAGCGGCCGATTGAATTGATACGCGACTTATGGGCAGAAGAGAGGTTCCATCCACCAGACAGTTTTCATGTCCCTGATCACGCTGACCTGATAACCAGGCAAGTGCTGTAAGGAGTAGAAAAAAAATCCCAATGAATAGTGCTGTTTTGATCGATTTCATCAGCAGATTACAGAAAAATATGGGTCATAATCATTAACAGGTTTCCACTCAAAAAGAGTGCTCCCCAAAAGAGCAATTTTTTTGTGAGCGCACAGAGCTGTGACTGTTCAGCCCAGTTAGCTGCAAGTAAACGCATGGGAAAAATAGCAGCCACAAGAGCGTTTCCGGCAATAAAAAGAGCGACAAAAACAGGTGCATCCATAACGTTTTGCACCATGCAATATATACAGTGATGAAAGGGCAGATTCATCAACTTCGGGGCGATAACTTCGATAAAGGCGAAGGTTCCTGTAATCGTATTGACAAGAGCAAGTGACAGCAGAAAGAAAAAGGACGGTAGTTTAAGAACACCTTTGCCAACTTGTCGTGACATAATGAGTGCAATACCGATCAGCAGGATATTCACTCCATAAAACAGTCCCCACAGCAGTGTTTGATATTCATGGCCAAAGAGTGACGTGGGAATCCAGACAGTAAAACGAGAGGGAATATCGGTGATGGTTGTACAGCAGGAAACAGCAAGTTCCGAATTACTTCGTATCCATAGAGTTGCCGAACCAATACTGTCAACAAGCCCTGCCACAAGACAAAATGAAAGAAGAAGGAGGCTTGAGCGACGTGCTTTGGAACCACTTCCGGCTTGATAGAAAAAGCGTTCCAGCCTGAATACCAGTAGCCAGACGAGTCCGGCAAAAAACAACACAGGTTTGGTCAGCTCGAGAATTTTTGTGAGAACAGGTTGTAGGTTTCGTGTACCAAAGATACACATGGCTCCGGTTACTTCAGGAATGATGGAGTGTAGACTAAAATAGAAAAGCGGCCAGGCTAGGAACCGCAGAAAAAGAAATACCGCACCAATCCAGAAGAGCAGATAGAGGCGATCTTCGCTTTCGGCCAGTCGCTCACCGGTTTCGGGCAAACGCATTATAGTTGTGCGAAATTGTTTTACAGCTCCAATAATTGCGATAAGGCCAAGACCGGCAGATGCAATATCAAGGCTCAGTGATGAGACTGTCCAGGGATTAACTATCATTGCACAATTCTCCCGGTTTCCATTTGAATCCGCGTATCGGCAGCCATGGAAAGTTGCTTGCTGTGACTTACCACAATCAGACTTTTACCACTTTGCTTAAAGGAGTGGAAAAGATCCATAACCAGGTCTGCTGCTTTTTGATCAATATTTGAAGTTGGTTCATCTGCAAAAATAATTTCAGGATCATGTACAAGGGCACGGGCAACTGCCACACGCTGTCTCTCACCACCGGAAAGCTGGCGGGGGAGATGTGTTGCCCGCTCGGCCATGCCTACGGTCTCAAGCAGCGCCTGTGCTTTTGCATGTCTTTGTTTTGCTGTCATAGCTGTTACGACTAAAGGCATCGCCACGTTTTCAAGACTGCTCAGCTCTTCAAATAGCTGATATTCCTGAAAAATAATTCCAATTTTTTCCTTTCTATAACGTGCCAGACGTACGTCATTGGCCTGGCTGATATTTGTACCATCCAGGAATACTTCGCCGCTTGTCGGACGATCGAGTCCGGCCAGTAAGGCGAGCAGTGTTGATTTGCCGGAACCTGATGGTCCCGTAATGGCAAGCCAACTCCCCTGCTGTAGTTCCATACTGGCATCGCGTAGAGCATGCACTTTATGATTACCGCCCAGTACATAACTCTTTGAAAGATGTCTGGCTTGTAGAAGAGGAGCAGTCATTGTTTTTTGATATGATCTTTTAATTGTTCACGTTCATCACCTGCATAGGGGTTTTTACCCCAGTGTTGGGTCGTAGGTGCTTCATATGCCGGATTTTGAGCAAGTGTTCTGATATGGGCAATAATGGAAAAGATCTCTTGATCTTTCAGGATATGTTTCCATTGTGGCATGATGTGAGAGAGGTTGTTAGCCTTACCGCCAAATTTAATCACTTTAAACAAGCGCACATCACTTTGCATATTCATATAGAAACCATCGGTATGATTTCTTGGAGGCGGTTGCAGGGCTTCATTCCGGGCACGTGGCCCCCTGCCGTTTCCTTCCTGGCCATGGCAGGGCGTGCAATATTGCTGATAAATTCTGTTTCCTCGTTTCGCATCACTGGCTGTGACAGTTCCTGCCAGAAAGAGAGGAAACAGCATGCAAAGAAGTGTTACTAGTATCGGCTTTTTGTTTTTCATATGGTCTCCCGTGTTAATTCATTGTGGTCAGCGGTGGAGTAATCGCTGTTTTCCAGGTACTGAAAATAGTCCCGAGCATGGTGAGCACCAGACCAAAGAGAAAGGAAAAAAGTACAGGCATCGGGGTAAAGAGTGATGGCACCTGAAATTCAGGAACCCAGTTAATCCCACTGATAAAAAGTGGGGCAACGCCGATACCATTTCCAAGTTTTAACCAGACCATAGCCAAAACCACAGCCAGTAAACTGCTCCACAGAGCAAGAAGCAGATTTTCCATACAGGTCATTTCCATAACTTCCAGCGTCTGCCATCCTGTCGCTTTGAGTATACCTATTTCTTTTTTTCTGGCTCCCCTGCCAAATCCTGAAAGAATAAGAAGAGCCGGAATAGACAGGGCAAAAGCTGTTAAATAAAAGAGGAAGAAGACACCTGATTGTAAGTCAAAACCACGGTTAATGTATTGCTCAACAATGGATTTAGTTTGAATACGAAGGGGCGGTACCATATCCCATGGTTTACCAAGACCGTTTAGTTGTTCAGCAACATTATCAGCGGTACCGGGACGAACATAGAGTAAAATTTCTGAGGCGTAACCAGGAAGTTTAAAAATTGTAGCAGCATCATTAAAGGAAAGAATAACAAGAGATGACGCCCAGATGGAAAGATCACCGTCAATAAGTTCAACAATGGTAAAGGGTAATGCCGGAAAGAGGAAAAAGCGGACTTCATCTCCTTTTTTCAGCTCAAGACGTTCGGCCAGCAGGCGTCCCATAAGCAGTTCACCACTTTGCAGTTTTTGGCTTTTACTGTTGATCAACTGTGGATTGTCAATGCCTACAACCATTGCCAGTTCTTCTCCCATATAGGTGCGCCCGCTTATGCGGGGGACAACTGAGGTCACACCCGGGATTTTAGCAAATTCCTCAATCTCTGCAAGATTAATAGCACCGTTTCTTCCATATTGTGCACGGCTAATATATAAATCAGCACCATTTTTCACAGAAATTTCAGATTGCGCTCGTACGCCTTCAGACACAGCCATTGCAGTGATAAACGGTAATAGCACAGCAACGAGACAGGCACAAACCACCAGACTTCTGTCGCGGTTGCGCATGATTGAAAGAACTGCCTGAATAAAGAGATTAATATGGAGCTGCATAAGATGGCTACTGCCCTTGAAAGCCGGAAATCATGGTCAAACGGTCTGGCGAATAAGAATATCCGCCGGGAATGGGATAGCTCCGGTCATAAGCGCCCGGCTGCAATCTGCTGTCATAGTCGCCAAAATTCCAGGCAGGAACGGTAGCGGCTCCAGTGCCTATTCCACCAACAGCAGATTGAAATGTTTCCCGGGTTTCCTGTTCTTTTGTTTGCTGCTTGTTTATCTCCAGGAAGAGAACAATTACCACAATTGTAACAAGGGACACAATACAAACAAGAAACCCGGGAACACTTTTAGGCATTACTATCTTCTACGACGACGTTTGGTTTCACCCTCTTTAGGTGCTTCACCTGCTGCTGGCTCTTTTCCTACCACAGAGATCATTGCCTGCATTGAGTGAATGGGACAATAGTATGGAAACTCACCTGGCGTACGGAAGGTGTAACTGAATTTAGTTCCACGCAACAAAAGATAGGAAAAAAACTTATTGTTGTGGCGCATATCAACACCGGAAATAACCCAGTGGCCATAATTCATGGTGTTGGTCCAGACCACCGTGTCACCAACATTGATGACAGGATCCGGAGGATAGAAGTTGAAGTTCTTAATTTTAATTTCAATGGTTTCAGCCTGGGCAGTGCTGGCAAAACTAAACAGCACACAGAAGCCTAGCAGGAACATTGCAGTGATTCGTTTCATGGGTATATCCTCTTCTTACAATTTATTGGCCTGATAATCGGGAGTATGATATTTCAGTTCTACTGCATCATGGCCCGGCCAGTCATGTTCAGCTGGATCGATTTTCTCCTGGAACTCACTGGTGGGGCTTTTTTCGTTGTGGCATGAGAGACAGGTGATACGCGGATCAAGATAGAGACCTGTATGTTCCATCTCTTCAGTGGTGTAGACTCTTCCACGCTTTTTCATAATCTTATTGTAGGCTGTTCCTGCACCATGGCACGCTTCGCAGCCGACGCCTTTTAAGTCAGGTGTTGCTTCAACACTTGTAAAACCACCGGGTTTTCCGTATCCCGTGGTATGACAAGGCAGACAACTGGCATCTTTGGTGTAATCCTTATTGGGATCAAGTCCCGCTTTGGTCTTCATCTCAGCACGTTCACCGGGCATAAGGATGGTGAAGGATTCAGCCATGGGAGTCTTTTTCCATGTTTTCCAAACCTTACGGTGACATTTTTTACAGGTGTTTACACCCGCAAAATCAAATTCTTTCTTATCCTGAGCCAATGCTGGTGAGCTCACGAGGAGTGCCAGAGCACTGCATAGTAAAACCTTTTTCATATCTTCTCCATTTCCTGCAATAAATTAATTTTTTTGGCTCTTATCAAATTTGGGATCCGGTGGCAGCGGGGTGCCTGTCCATTCAGGTTTTACTGCAAGCGAACGGATATAGGCCACGATGTTCCAGACTTCCTGATCTTTTAAAATATGTTTCCACTGGGGCATGATATGGGAAAAGTTTTGTGACTTTCCACCCTCTTTCACAACTTTGAAGAGCTGGACATCGGTCCGTCTGTTCATATAGTTGCCTTCGGTGTGGTTTCGTGGAGCAGGGTCAAATTTTTCTACTTTCATTCTGGTACCATCACCCTGGCCATTTTTGCCATGGCAGGGAGTACAGAATTCGTCATATCTTCTCTTTCCCTTTTTCACATTTGCTGCGGCCATACTGGTGGTGGTGAAGCAGACGATTATTCCAAAGACCATTGTTACCAGAACAACAATACTCATTCCATTTTTACGTGTTTTCATTTGCTAAGGTTTCTCCCTGTTTGTTTTCTACAATTATACAACTGTCAGTTGTCAAAATAGAAACTGCTAAAAAAGTGTAGCACTATTTTCTGATTTTGAAAACTAAGAGCCGATAAAATAAACTACAGCTAAAAAAAGAGATCTATCAGATGAAATCGGAAAAAACTTTATATACGAGGTGCGTATTTTTTATATCATTCCGGCGTACGAAGGTACGTCGGAATGATATAAAAAATACAGCAACGAAGTAGATGAAGAATTTTTACGGTTTCATCATAAATAGCCGTGGTGCTCAAAACATATGAGCACCACGGCCGTGGATAATGTTGATCAGGAACTACTATTTCTGATCTTCAGGAATCCAGTTAAAGTTAGTATTCTCATCTGTGAGGTAGGTTCTGGAACCAGCCTCAATGACTTTCTTCTCTTCTTTGACAACATCCTTGTCCCAAACTTTACGTCCGGTGATTTTGGAGAGTCCTTTCTTGAAGTAGTCATCAGTGAATACGATTGGATCAGTTTGCCAGAAACCATAACGAACAGTGTCATAGTAAGAACCAACTGTGCGAACATCGCCGTTGGAAATTCCTTCTTTCACCATACGTTTGGCACCACCGGTTAAGCTTGCTTCTTTACGCTGAAGCAGTGTTCCGTAGTTGTCAGCCTGAAGAGCCTGATAACGCATAGCGCGATAGTAATCAGACTTGGTCAGGAGAGCGTCCATCTCTTCTTTATTGAAGAAACGAGCACCTTTCTGGGTGGTAATCTGGAGAGCTGTACCATCTTCAGCAACGGCCTGCTTAATCTGGAAATCGATTGGCAGTCCGGCACGTCCGGAGTCAAGCTGTGGTACCCAGGTATCGTCTGCTGCGTTGAAAACAGAACGGCCAAGGCCTGCAGCCTCACCATTAGTATGGCATTGCTCACAAGTTCGTCCAACAGACTGGATGGTATGCGGAGAATAGGCGTTCATAACCAGTCCAGGCATTCCAGCAGTTGTTTTTACAAGCTCAGAATCCATGAAGATCTGCGCTTGAACCTTCTTACGCATATCACGAAGCTCAAGTTTTACTTTCAAACGTGCATCAGGATCTGATGTCATGAGAAGCTTTTTCTTAAGCGCTTTTTCTTCCATACGCAGTTTACCAGTTTCAGGGCCGATGTGGCTGACGAAATATTGATATTGCGGACGGAACATGGAAACCTTACCTTCAGGATTCTTACCAAGAATAACATCTTCCCAGTTACGCATAGTCATGGAACCGAACCAGATACCGGTTGTAACTTCACCATTCAGAAGATCCATTTCCTCAGCTGCAGGCCATGCATCTTTCTTCATTTTTGGAGTCTTACGGTCTGGAGTCTGCATTTTGTCACCAACCTTGGAACCCATGGTTGCAAAGAGCAACTTCAGGGTTTGTGGGTCGGGCTCACGCCAGCGCTTCCATTTTTTATACGATGGATAATCTTCACGCATAAGGTGCGTTCCGAAATCCAGGGATGCCCAGCCGGAGTGACAGGCAGAACATTCCATATTAGCCATATGACCAGATACTGCATGAGCTACCGGTTGTACTTCCACGTTTTTCAACTGTGGAATTACGTGTTGCTTGCCAGTAACTTTGGAGGTCAGGATCATGCCTTTGTCAGTTTTCATGACATTGTACATTTTGGTGCCTTTAGCAGTAACTGCAACCATATCACCAGCTTTTGCTGAGATATTAGGATTGGAGTTAGCAGCTTTAAGCGCTGCATCACCATCAGCAAGTGCTGCTGTTTTTGCAACTGCATCGAGTGTACCATGGCAGGTGTCACAACTCACTTCAAGAGCTTGATGCGCAGCTGCTAAGGTTTTTCCGTTACCCATCATTTCAGACCCGGTATGGCAGTCGATACAGGCAAGGCCCGCTTTATAATGGATATCTGGCATAAGGGTATGATGATCTATACCATAAGGTGCCATAGGTGCATTCCAGGAATCACGAGGAGAGCGGTACATCTTCTCAAAATCATGCTCGAAGAGTCCGATATACTCAGTACCAACGCGGTTTCCGCTATGACAGCGAACACATTGGACAGTTGGAATAGCAGTGGTCATACGATGCTTCATTGGATAACCACGTTTAGAAAGCATACCTGAAAGATCAGTTTTAAGAACCGGATCATTGGCCTTTGCTTCATTATTGGCCTTCTGTGCTGCAAGAATAGCCTTATCACCAGTCATGGTCTGACCGTCATTTGCATAAATCATATGACAGGCAGCACAACCGGTTGCACGGAAATCACCAAGACGATTAGGAGCCGGGGAGTTAATGTGGCAGCGCAGACACTTCTTACGCAGCATATCATCAACCAGTTGTCCGGATTCTTTCTCGGTTGGAATTACCTTGGTACCACCTTTTCCGTTAACACTGTACTGTGCGTCAACGTTATCCTGGGCGCCCCAGGCGTAACGGGTGGCATTAATTTCGCCAGCTGAAGTGGCCATAAGAGAAGTCTCAACCTTGTGCAATTGATCAGCATGACAATCTGCTGTTCCACAGGTCTTGGCAACTACTTTACCATCAGATGGGTTAGAGAACATACCCGTATGAGCAGCTTTCATGTCTGTAGCTTTATCGTCACCCTGATGGCATTGCACGCAGGCAAAGTCATGGGTATCAGAAATAGCTTCAATGCCTTCATGGCAAGTAAGACATGCGCCGCCTTTTACAGCAGCTTTCGCTCCTGCAAAAACTTTATCTACTGGAAATCTGACTGTTAAATATTCATCTTTCAGTACATGGGCACGAGGTTTATCCCAGGCGAAGGCCTCTCCTTCCGGAGTGATCTTCATCATTTCGCCGTCAACTTTCTTCATTGGCAGCTCATAACGTCTGGCATCGGCGAAATCGGAAAGATCATCCACTTTCTTCAGTGGATACATCTTATCGCCTACTTTAATCATTTTATCCGCAGCAAACCCGGGAGTCGCTACCAGTCCGAAGACCAGGGCAGCAGCACCACACGTTGTGAGGATTGTTGCAAGTTTTGTTTTACTCATCACGCACCTCCTTATTTAGTTGCGGCTGTTGCTTTTTTAACGAATTCATCCTTCTTACATTTAGTCGGATAGTCTTCGTAGGCTTTGTAGATATCCTGGAAAATCTTGTCGTCATAACCGTCATGGCAAGGCAGACAGTTACCGACTTTCAGGATTCTGGTCATTTCAGCCTGATTAAAAGGTCTTGCACCAACATGCGATGTGGATGCAATCTGATTACCCTGTGGGGTTGCCATTACATCGAGTGGGAAAGCAGCGGTAAGTCCGGAGCGATCCATCTCGTAGGTGTACTTCATGGCATCATCCTTACCAGACAGATCTTCTCCAATGGAGAGTTGACCGGTTCCAAGACCAATGGTTTTGGTGTTCAGATGACAATCTTCACAGGAACGTACTTCTGTACGAACGGTATGTGTGAAAACAGGGTTGGTGGCAACTGAGGAGTATCCTTCAGCAGATTGGAATACGAAGTTATCAAAGTCACCAATGATTTCACCTCTGCTATTCACTGCATTAAAGAATACCTGACAGCCTGGAACATAAGTATTTACAAGACCCTTGGCTGAGATGCCGAGGAGCGGGGTATCGTAACGTACATAGGTTCTGAATTCAGGCCACTTACCAGCTGATTTCTGGTTGGTAAGTTTGTCTTTACCTTTGTTGGTCTGGTCATAGTTATCATGACAACCGTAACACTGCGAGGTGTGACGAGCATGACATGCCCAACATTCCATACGCTCCTGATGCTGAGGAATGGAGTGAACGCCTTTCTTATTGGTGATAACGGGCATCAGATGCTCACGACCATCAAATTTAGAAAGAAGAATTGGCTCTCCGTCAATAATCTTGACGTTGGTGTATTTGTTACCACGAGCGGTAACAACCATTTCGTCGCCAACTTTATTTTCGTAGTTTGGAGAAACCATACCAAGACGAATTACACGATCCTCAGGATCGGTAACTTTGGTGGTAATGAGACCCTCTTTGTAAGTACCATGACAATCCTGACAACGAACTTCAGCCTGCTCATGCTTCTTAGAGTAGAGGTTTCCGTCACCCATGGTGTCGAACTGGGTATGACAGTCAATACATTCCATACCTTTCTCATAATGGATATCCATCATTGGGGTATTGTAGTATTTACCGTGGAATTTCTCATCTGAGTGTTTTCCAGCCATAAAAGGAGTTCCGTAGAAATCGGACTCAACACGACCTTCATAACTCACACCAGTACGCCCGCCACGGTTATGACAGTGAATACACTGCTCGGCAGGAATGGAAATTGTAATCTGGTGAACCTTTCCGTGACCACGTTCGTCTTTTGGAATGGTAGGATCGGATCCTTTGTAGAAACCATCGTTGTCATAGAGTACGTGACATGATGCACAACCCTGGGCGCGGTAATCGGCAGGAGCCTGCTTACCTTCGTTCCAGAAGTGACAACGGGCACAGGACTTACGCCACTGGGAATCCGCATTTTCACCTTCGATGCGCATGGGGTTACCCATATCATCTACGGTAATAACATTACCCAGATCGTCAGTTTCAAGATCTTTTGCAGAGAATACCGGAAGGGTATCCATCTTTTTTACGCCACCGCGATGCGATGGAACGTAATCGGTGTCATCCATACCCACGCCGGAGAATGAGGAAAACTTGGATGGCTGTGCTGCATACTGATAACGGAGTGCACCGGAAATACCGGATTGCAGTCCCATAACAGTACGACGAACACGATAAACATGGTTTTTATCTTCCTGCTCATGGCCATTATGACAGCCAGAAGTACCACAGGATTCCTGTACTATACGCAGGTTAGATGGGTTTCTCTGGCCTTTCATAGAACGGGCAGAGATCATGTTTGCATGTGCTTCGGATTTGATTAGAGATTCGGGCTTGTCACTGCCGTGGCAGATGGTACAGCCGTAAGTATCAATCGGATGAAATGCAGAAATCTGCTCAACACCATCATGACAGGTGAGACATTTTTCAACTTTTACGCCACGTTTTTCTGTGTTTGGCAGTTTGGCGTCATCGATTGTGAGAACCTTTTCAACCAGTTCTTTGTTCATCCACATAGCCTTTTTTTCAGGCTGTTTGGATGCCATTTCGTGGTTAAATTTGGTTTGCCATTTCTTCCATTCGTCGGTAGGGTCAACGGCGCTGTTGGCCGGTTGCACTCCCGCGAATGCCATACAGACAGCCACACCCATCCCAACGGATAGTAGTGATTTTGTCTGCTTGTATTTTAACTTCATATAAGCCTCCCCCTAATGATTGGCTACTTAGTGTCCCGGTAAAGACACTATTTATATGATTCAGTTCTTTCTTCCCTAGTGTCAGCGAACGCTGTGTCTCCTATACAGGTTCGGGTAATGTGAATGTTAAGGTGATTATCACCGTTTTTGTAATTCAAAAATCCTCAAAACTTAGGAATGGTTTAGAAAAAAACTTCATATACAAGCCGCTTCATTTTTTCTCTACCATTACCAGTTTTTTGCGGCCTTGCACTGGCAGAGCTCGCGCAGATACAGGACAACAGATTTAATTTTTTCATCACCAAGGTTTACTCCCCATGGTGGCATAAGTGTAGATTTGGCAACTTCGACACCACCAAGATTGATGGTATCAAAGAGTTTTGCGTCATTTCTTGCAGACATAAATTTTGCATCGGTGTGATTGGCGGGTTTTACCAACAGGCTTCCTGCATTAAATCCATTTCCGTTTCCCTTCATTCCATGACAGGGAGTACAGTAATGCTTGTAGGTAACCTCACCCAACTCAAGACTCACAGTAAGCTTTGGCTTTGCTTCTTCTGTTGTTTCCGGCGCCGCTACAGCTGGATTTTCACTTGAAGATGCAAACGAGCAAAGCATAAGTGAAAGGCAAAAAGCAGCAAACAATACGGTAATTTTTGATTGGTTTCTTTTCATTGTAGTTCCCTTATTGAGCACTCATGGCTGCGGCCTGTTTAGCAAGCTCTTCATCATCCCAGCGTTTTTTGATCTGTTCCCAGACAGGAGCCGGTATCTCATTAAAACTCATGATCAGATCTGTGAGTATTTCCAGTTCATCCGGATACATTTCAAAGTTGGGCATCTGTACGTCTGCGATAAACTTTTGCGGATCAGCAAGATACTTTTTCACCCAGTCAGCACGCAATCGTTTGGCAAGATCACTCTGGTCAGGGCCAACGATGCCACCTTCTCCATTCCATGCGTGGCATGCCTGGCAGGAGAATGTCTGGAAATAGATTTTCCAGGCTTTTTCTCTGTCTGCTGCTGCAAACTCTTTTTTGGCAGGTTTGTAATAAGGATAGGAAACTTTAGACTGGTCAGCAAAATAGGCTGAAAGAGTAGAGGCTTCTTCTTCTGTAAAGTTAAAAGTAGGCATACGGGTTGGTTCTATACCTTCTGGTCTGATTTTTGTGGGAGCCATAAGGAAATCGGTCATCCATTTAGGATTGATACGCTGTCCCTGAAAACTGAGATCAGGACCAACGGTCCCACCTTCGCCTTTAATCTTATGACAGCCGGTACAGTTATTTTCCTGAATCAGGATTTCGCCCATGGTTTTCGCAGTACCGGGAGTTTCCAGCACCTTAACGAATTCAGCGGGAATGTTTTCCCGGTCTCTTATTGAGAGCAGGAATGTCAGCATATCTTCTGCTTCTTCTTCGCTTAGCCCAAAATTGGGCATAAGGGTGGGCATATCTTCGGTATTAAAAGAGCGTGGGCTGCGAACCTTGAGCTGCAGCCAGTCGGCAAGTGTGTGGTGGATTTTGGTGTCAGCAAAGACAAGTTCATCCACACGTTTCTGGCCAATACCATCATGGGCAGGTGCATTATATCCCAGGCCAAAATCAGCGATGGAGTGACAACCGGTACAACCGGTATCCTTGGTAAGGAGCATTCCTTTTTCTATAAGTTCTTTATCCATGGAAGGCTCGGTTACGCTCACTTCGTTGGATTTAAGGGTGGAGAGATAGGCAACCAGATCCTGTGCTTCACCTTCAGGAACACGAAGATCAGGCATATTGGTTGCAGGCCAGTATTTCTTTGGATCTTCGATCCAGGCAAGCAGCCACTCAGGTGTGGTTTTTTCAGCAACACGCTTTAAATCAGGGCCAAAACCGGTGTCTTTTCCATCTTCTGTATGACATCCTAAACAGCCGAGATCAGTAAGACTGGCTTTACCACGCTCAATGGCATCACTATTGCCAATATTTTTTCTGGCCTTGGAGCTTGAAGATTCTATTTTGGAAAGAGAATGCAGATACGCTGTGATTGCCGTAATCTTTTCATCTTCCAGTTCAAAATCAGGCATTGCTGTTTTTGCAAGAAAATCTGTTGGCTTTTTAATCCAGGACAGTGTCCATGAAGGATCGGCTTTAGTGCTCAGCTTGGTAAGGGTGGGCCCGATTCCAGCATCACGTTCATAGCCTTTAGCTACATGACAGCCAAGACAGTTGGTTTCAAGATAGAGAGTACGACCTGCGGTAAACGATGGAGCATCAGGAAGAATCGCATCTTTTGCAATATCACTGCCCATGGCATGACACGCTTCACAGGAAGATTCGGCGCGTTTTCCGGCAAGTAGCGGAGTCATCCAGTTATGATGAATATGGCCATGCGCTTCGTCAACGGTAAGTCCAACGGGTTGTCCTTCATGGCAGATTACACAGCCGAAGGTGTCAATTGAATGACGATCCGAGGCAATATGATCGCCGGGGTGGGTGGTAAAAGGCTGCTCAGCATTTGCAAACTGTGGTGCTTCAATACCAAGATGACAGGTGGTACAGCGGTCTGCAGTATCGAAATGGGTGAGCCAGGTTTGTCTGATGGTTGGCATATACGAATCAAGCTCATTGCTATGCTTGGTCAGCCGTTTAATCTCTTCAGTTTTTGCAGCACTGTCTGGAAGAGCCTGGGTTTTTGCAAGAGCTTCTTCAGTGACCTGTTTGTCTATTTCAACAAAGTCACGCTGAATACCTTTCCAGGGTCTTGTGGTTTCAAATTCAAAAAGAAACATCAGTACAGTGAGAACCAGAAGTGCAGCGGAACAAATAAGAAGTAATTTGGTATCTTTAAAAGAGAGTTTCATATTCGGCTCGTTTAGAAGTTAATCCAAGGGGTGGCAATCAAGTAACGGACATGAAAAATCTGCCTGAGAACAACCTTGACCGGAACAAGATACATGAGAAGGAGAAGAGAAATCGTGATGATATATCTCGTCCAGTCAAGGTTTTTTGCCCACTTCATTTTCAGGAGTTTCGGCAGGACAAATCCAACTAATGCATAAATGGCCAGTGCAATAATACTTGTTTTATTATCAATATTAAAAAGCGTTACTTCGTCGTGGTGTCCGGAATCGTCCCACACTTGCCATGGCCAGAAAAAGAGCCATGAAGGACCACGCATAAACTGACCGACAACGATGGCAAACATCCACATAAAATAGCCAAAGAGAAAGTTGACCATGGCAAACTTTCTGGCGGAGAAGTTATATTCGCCGACGCCTTTAGGGTTGGTGTCAAGATAAGGAATTGCCATCAGGCCAATCATAATGATGGAAGGCAATATCACGCCGGAGTACCAAGGATCGTAATACACCAGGATTTCCTGCAGACCAATGAAGTACCAGGGTGCTTTTGCAGGGTTTTCAGTACGGGACGGGGTTGCAATTTCCCCGAGTGGTGCGTCAAGCCATAATGCCCATACAATAAGTACGAGCATAACCACGACGGCACACATCAACTCCTTAAAGGGAAGTTCTGGCCATACATGGGGATTTTTTTTCTTTTTATCTGCTCTTGCTTTTGCTTTCAGAGCTGCTGCGGTTTCCTCTGCCATTTTCGTTTCCTTTGGTTAATTTGGCTACAGGGGACGTGAAATGCCGCCATCTTTTCTGATTCTCCAGAAATGAATGGCACATCCAACAAAAACAATTGCCGGAATGGCAATGACATGGGCTACGTAAAATCTAAGCAGGGCGTTGGCCCCTACTGTAGTCCCGCCAAGGAGAACAAAACGGACATCGTTAAATTTATCTACAATTGGAAATGGCCCTTCAACACCAAAAAATGGAGTAGCTGCACCCATATTAGTACCAACGGTAATTGCCCAGTAGGCAAGCTGATCCCAGGGGAGAAGATATCCGGTAAAGGACATAAGAAGAGTGAGTGTGAGGAGTACTACTCCGATTACCCAGTTGAACTCACGTGGTTTTTTATATGATCCGGTAAGAAAAACCCGCAACATATGCAACATTACGGTGAACACCATAAGGTGGGCACCCCAACGATGGACGTTACGCAGGATCTGGCCGAAAGGCACATCAAACTGCAGATATTTCATATCCATATAGGCATATTCAATAACGGGGTGATAATAAAACATAAGTAAGATTCCGGTGATACACTCAACCAGAAAGGCGAAGAACGTAATTCCACCCATACACCAGGTGAAGCGAATTTTCATGGCATGCTCAGGAATACGCAGGGGATGCAGATGCAGAAAAACGTTACTGCGAATCACCTTGCCACGATTGGATGGAGTATCTTCAAAGTCATGGCGGAAGATCGATTTCCAGATCTGGCTGCCCATGATTTTTTCTTTTAAAGTCATATTTTCACTCAGTTATGATGGCTTCGTAAAAAGCTAAAATTCAGAATGGAGTTTTTGCGACTCCATCAGTTATGCTTTTAGAAAACAGCGTGGATCGTCAAAGTTATCCACGGTAAACAGTTCAGATGAATCTACTACGATACGGCCATCAGCAAGTTTGCTGATTATATAACGATCCATGGGGCGGGGCGCAGGGCCTGCAAAATTGACACCATTGGAATAGTACTGAGAGCCATGACAGGGACATTTGAACAACCGTTCATCCGCAAACCATTTGGGAGTGCAGCCAAGGTGGGTGCATTTCCCAAAAATGGCATACACTTTGTCGGTCTCACGTACAATCCAGACCCGTTGCTTCTCCATAAACTGTTCAGAAACACTAATAACACCATATTTGTCGGCTGACCCTGACGGGTAGTCCTTCATGGTGCCAATTTTAAAGCTGGTTGGTGGTTCAAACAGAACCCGTGGAAAGAAAAAACGAAGTGTTCCTGCGGCAGAAACTGCAAGGGTGGTAAAAAAAGCTCCCCAACCGAGTCGTCGCATGAGGGTACGGCGTGAGTCCGACATGTTTTCCTTTGGGCAATGCGGACATCCTTCTGGTTCCAATGTTGGCTTACTGTCGTCGGCCATGATGCTAACCTCCTGTGTTGACTATATTTAAAACGAAAAAAAAGTGAATTAGTAAAATAGACTTAAGAGCTCGTATTATCGTCGTAAGGGGAAAAAAACACCATACCGTGAATCCGGTATTTTTCATGCTATCGTTTCTCGCGGAAAATGTGAAATAGTTTTTCAAAAAAGAACTGTTTTCATTCTTTTCTCCAGCAGAGCTACATGGTAGGATTGTTGTTTTCTATCTGGATATCAAATAATGATAAAAGCATTCTCACTAAAAAAACTCCTCCTGCAGGGAGTATATGATCCTCGAATAAACCAGGGAATGTGGCTGAGTCTGGCCACAGGAATGCTGTTTGCTCTCTTTTTTCTGCTTGGACAGGAAGACATCGCAATTTTTGCAATTATTGCTATTTTTCCCTCTATTATAGCTAATATTGATAAGCCTGGACCTCGTTTCTCCTTGCGTTTAGTAAAGGTTACGTCCCTTTTCTTTGTGGTTGCATCACTTGTTCTGTTCTTTGACCATTTAGGACTTCCCCTGGCACTTGTTTTCTTTCCTCTCATATTTATCCTGGCCATGTTTACTGTATACGGGAACGAAGCTGGAGGTGTTGGAACCGGTGCCATGTTTGTTGCAACACTGGCACTTAGCTGGCCTGCCGAAGAACCTGCCATCTATTTCCCTCTGTTACTTAGTTTTGGGGCGATCTGGTATGGAATATCCGCAAGACTTTGGATGTTGTGGTGGGGGCACAAGGTACTCAGAGATCTTCTTGCCAAACTCTTCGCTGCCATAGGTACTTATTACACCCTTAAAACCGGTCTTCTTCTGGGGCACGAAGACAAGGATAAATTGAGTGCTGTCTACAAACAGCAGGAAGTGGTGTATTGCCTGATGAATCAGAGTAAAGATTATTTCAATCGCTATGGTGAAGGGCGTTATGACAAGGAATTAAGAAAACTGAAACAGGATTTTCTTTTTGCGGTGGATATTATGGAGTTGCTGCAGGCCAACCAGTATAAGCTGGAGGAGATGCGACACTTTATCCATGAAGCTGATTTGAATGTACTGTTTTCTGATATGTCTGTTGCCGTGGTGGGTGCTTTAAAATCCAAATCTTTTTCCATTCGTACCAGACGCGAGACAAATATCGCAAAAGATGAAGTGATACTGCTTTTAGAGGAAGCACTTCAGGCTGACGAACTGACAGGATCCCCTTTTGTTCGTACCCTGATGCTGCATTTACGTGCACTGAAA
>JAOZLM010000158.1 GCA_029934815.1 Desulfocapsa sp.
TTAGCAATTTCACCAATACTGCTGACCAATCGGGGAAAGAGCTTTTTCAGGCCATGGCTCTGTACTTCAGCGGGAAGGCTGATCCCATAGTGGATCCCAAACGCGCAAAATCCATGGCACCCCGGTTACGAAAAATCATGAAATTAAATGAATCTGATCAAAAGGCGCTGGCATCATACCTGATGAGTTTCAAAAACTAACCTTTCACAACTTAACTTTTATGAAAAACACAACATTTCTGAAAACTTTTTCTATTTTGGCTCTCTCTGGCCTCCTTCTGGCACCAACACTTTCTGCACGTCCCAGCACATCGGTAAAAAGTACCCTGAGCAGAGCAGAAAACATTGACGAAGGTACAAAAAACAAACTGATTATGCCCTACGCCTTTTCCACTGAAAGTATGGGATTTACTGCCGGTGTTGGTGGTGGAACAAAAGGATACGGACAAGAGCAGCTGCTCATTGGCGCTACCGCTTTTTACAGTGCCGATGAAGCTGTCGGGCTGTTTTTAGGGATGTGGGATTACCAGCCCTCATTTGCCGATCGCTTTTTCCTTAGTGTGCAAGGAATGGTTGCTCACTATCCAACACAACGGGCATACACAAAACTGGCCTTTGATCCCAACACACCTCGCCCGGGCAGCAATGATTCTGACATGGATGCCTACGGTGAAGACAGTGGCTATAGTAACTGGACAGACTTCAAACTTGAATATGTACTCCCCATTGGCTCTGCCAAAAATGATCCTATGCTGCATAATGAAATGAAAGGTGGTTTGTTGCAATCAGCTTCCATGGGAGGAGACAGCTGGAACCCTCTCGAAGCTGGTGTAACCGTACTTTTCCTGAAACAATACAACAGATTCCGAACCTTTGAGCTGGAGGAAGGCGATATTGAGGCAACTGCACATCCTGTACAGGCTGGAGTAGGATATTACAACACAGATTTTGCCGGAAATCCTTCAACTGGTTCAAACCAGTATTTTGCAATAACCCATGATTTTGGCTGGCTCGAATCTCCGGAAGACTGGACATTTATTGAGTTTGAAGCAAGCAAATATTTCTCTTTAGGCGACTCCGACTGGGCAAAACAACGTATTATTGCTCTCAATATGTGGACGGCAGACAATAGCAGCTGGACAGAAACAACCAATGCCGATGGTACAATTTCAATAAATCATCGTGCTCCATTTTATGAAGGTGCAAACCTTGGTGGTTTCTACCGGATGCGTGCTTATCCCACCGATCGCTTTAACGATAAATCAGTTCTTTATACCACTGCTGAATACCGCTATACCATGCACTGGAATCCTCTTGGTAATATTTCCTGGTTAAAATTTCTGAAAAGTGACTGGCTGCAACTCGTTGCCTTTGCAGAAGGTGGCCGTGTTGCCAATGACTACAACGCTGATCTCTTAAAAGACTGGAAATTTGATGGCGGAATCAGCATTCGCTCCATGTTTTCCGGTGCTGTGGTTCGGTTTGATGTTGCCACTTCTGATGAAACGACTTCGGCCTGGGTTATGTTTGGCCATCCCTTTTAGTTTTCACTATGCGGGCAGTTATTCAACGGGTTAGCAGTGCCTCTGTAAAAGTTGGCTCTGAGATCACAGGTACAATCAGATCCGGGCTCCTCGTTTTCTTAGGGATTCATCACGATGATGGAGACCAGGAAATCAGATGGATGTCTGACAAAATAAGCAATCTACGAATATTTGAAGACGATGAGGGAAAGATGAATCGCTCCCTTATTGACACCGGAGGAGCCATGCTCGTGGTTTCCCAATTTACTCTTTATGGAGACTGCCGAAAAGGGCGACGGCCCGGATATTCTGCTGCCGCTCCTCCTGAACATGCAAATGCGTTATATGAGCAATTCATTTCGCAGGTTGCAGCCAGTGGAATCGAAACAGCCAGTGGAAAGTTTCAAGCACAGATGGACGTGAGCCTTGTGAACGACGGCCCTGTTACTCTACTCCTTGATTCCAATAAAACCTTCTAACCGACACAACACCTCAACAACTTGAAAATATTATGACTTACACTCCCGGTACCAGTTACAATGGCTTCACCTTACAAAAGACTCAATTTATTGATGAGATACAGGCAGACGTACATCTCTTTGAACATGATGTATTAGGCTGTCCGCTGCTGGCCATAAAGAATGACGACACCAACAAAACCTTTTCGGCTGCCTTTAACACCATCCCCACCGATTCTACTGGTGTTGCCCATATTCTTGAGCATTCTGTCCTGATGGGATCAAAAAAATATCCGGTAAAAGATGTGTTTGGGGAGATTAACAAGGGAGGACTCACCACATTCCTCAACGCCATGACCGGTTCGGATATCACCTACTATCCATTCGCCACCCGAAATATGAAAGAGTATTTCAATATCATGGATGTGTATATGGATGTGGTTTTAAATCCTGAGCTTGCACGAAGCACCTTTGAACAGGAAGGCTGGCATTATCACCAGGAAGATGCTGACGGGCCGCTGCAATTTCAGGGCGTGGTTTACAATGAAATGAAGGGTGCTTTCTCAGACCCTATCAGGCTAATATTTCACAATATTTTTGGCGGCCTGATGCCAGGTTCCACTTATGCCCATGAATCTGGTGGAGATCCTAAAAATATCCCTGATCTTAGCTTTGAAGAATTTTGTGAATTCCACAAAACCCACTATCACCCTTCAAATGCCACTTTTTTCATCTATGGTGACGCTGATCTTGCAGAAGAACTGGCCTATTTACAGGATAATTTCCTCAAAGCCTTTCCGGAAAAAGAAACACGAGCCGATGTTGAGCTGGGACAGGATATTAACAAGCTTACTTACATTGAAGACAGCTACGCCGTAGACTCAAACGACACTGCCGGAAAAACCTTTCTGGCAGTTGCAAGCTCCGTCTCCACAGTGCAGAACCGTGAAGAAAACGCCGCCTTTCAGATTATTGCCAATATTCTCTTTAACTCAGACGCATCTCCGCTGAAAAATACCATTATCAGCAGTGGTGTCTGTAAAGATTTTGGCGGTTTTTATCTCTCCACATCCAGTTATAAGACCATGATGGTGACTTATCTGGTGGGCAGTGACCCTGAAAAACGAGATACTTTTCTTGAGCTTTATAACAAGACTCTTGCCACTATGGCCAGTGACGGCCTTGGCCACGATTTGATTCTGTCTGAGATAAACAAGTATGAATTCAGCGTACGTGAAGAAGGATGCAAGGCGCAGCGGGGTTTAAGCCTTGTGGGTAAGGCTATGCCCGCATTTAAATATGGAACTGATCCTTACGAATCATTGCAGATCAACGAACTGCTGGCCGTCATTCGCGAAAAAGCGCTGGAAGAAAACTACTTTGAAGAGCTGATCACAAAATATCTACTGGATAATCCGGCAACTGTTGTGGTCACCCTGCAACCTGATCCTGCAAAACAGCAAAGAGAGCAGAAACAAGAAGCTAAACGACTGGAAGAGTATGGAAAAAACCTTGATGCCAATGGCCGTGAACAACTGATCGCCAGAACACTTGAGCTCATGGAGAATCAGCAACAGCCAAATGATGTGGAAACACTGTCGCTTCTCCCACAGCTGCAACTGTCTGATCTTGAGCAGGATATCGAATTTCATCAGGCAGAAATACGTGAAATGGCAGGACGTGAGTGTATCATCTCCGAACTCAATACTGAGCACATATCCTATATTGATATCGGTTTTGAAGTATCCTGCCTGCCCTCAAACTTTTTACCACGGTTGGATCTTTTTGCTACCATCGCCACCGAGATCGGTACAAAAAAAATGGATTACATGCATTTTGCCCGGGAAGTCGGCACCTGTACCGGTGGTTTCTCCCACAGTTTCCAATGTCATGTGAAAAAAGGAGAAAATGGTGCATTTCGTCCCATCCTCTGGTTTCAAATGAAATGTCTGCCCGAATATCAGGAACGGGCCATGCAACTCCTGAATGATGTTTTTACAACGCTCTCTTTCGAGGACAGAACTCATATCAAAGAGATTGTGGCCAGAGAACACGCATGGGCTGAACATGAAGCGCAAAGTGAAGGATATGGTCTTGCCGCATCCCTGGCTTTTGCTCAGTTAAGCCCTGCCGGTGCCTGCAATGAGATGGTAAGTGGAGTTACAGCTTATCGAAGCACAAGAGATCTTGCAAATAACTATGATAAGCAGGAAGAGGCTTTTCTCGCAGCCCTTGAAGAAATGGCCGGATATATTTTCAATCGAAACAACCTTATCTTAGGTATAACAGCGGATGAAGCAGAGGTTTCCTCTTTCCAGCCGCTTGGTTCCGGACTGATTACATCACTCTCCGATACTGTTTTTGAAAAACAGGAACTTATCCTGCCACAACTCCCCAGACATGAAGCACTAATCACATCAGCCGAAGTGGTTTTTGCCGTGCAGAGTGGAAATTTACTGCCGCAGGGAGCTGGGTATAATGGACATTTTGAGGTGTTAAAGACTTACCTGTCCCGTGATTTCCTCTGGAACAGTGTACGCCAGATGGGCGGAGCGTATGGCTGTTTTATTCAGTTCAGCCACATCAGCGGCAACTTTGCTGTTATCAGTTACCGTGATCCACAGGTGAAGAAAACCTATGACAGTTACGCGGCAATGGCTGATGTCGTCACAAAACTTGATCTGCCGGGAGAAGTTCTGCAGCAACTGGTGATCGGCACTTATGGCAACTTCACTCCACTTCAGGCATCTGCCGGAAAAGGAGCACAGGCCCGAAACGAGTATCTTAACGGCATGACACCCCAATCAAAACAACAACGTATCAGTGAGATTATTTCCACTTCCGCTGCAGATATGCGGTTGTACGGCGATGCATTTGCCACCATGCAGCAGAATAGCCACCGGATGATCATTGGAAACAGGAAAAAAATTGAAGCGGATGCTGATTTATTCGATACAGTGGGTGAACTGTAATGAGCGCTGAACGATTCGATACAATGGCTGCGGATTATGATAAAAAACTACGGCGGCGACAGCTTGCCGAATCAATCAGTACTTCCGTTGCAAAACTCCCGCTCACAAAGACAATGGACGGAATGGAGTTTGGTTGCGGAACCGGGTTGGTTGGTCTGCTGCTTGCACCAGAACTTGGAACTCTGACAGCTCTCGATATATCGCAGGGAATGCTGGATGTTTTACAACAAAAAATTGATGAGCAACACCTGGACAATGTGCGATGCCTGAATGCTGATATCTTTCAGGAGAACTACAAGTATACATATGACCTGATTCTCTGCTCCATGACTTTGCACCACCTTCAAGATGCAACTGGCTTACTGCAACGTTTCACAGAGCTGCTCAACCCGGGTGGATATCTGGCAATTGCTGACTTGTATCTTGAGGATGGCTCATTCCATGATGCCTCTGCAGAAGGAATTTTTCACACTGGTTTTAATACCGAGGCATTACGATCTACCCTTACCGGATTTGGTATGGAATCGATACAGATTGAACCTGTATATACCATCAAAAAAGAAAAGACCGGAAATGAGTACCCGATCTTTCTGCTTACTGCTCACAAGCGATAAATGTCACAATCAGTGGTTGAAGAATTTTGATATATTAAACAAAAGAGGCTCATTTAGCGTATCCCGCCAAATGAGCCTCTTTTTTTATCTAAGGGGTCAAGTCTTTTTCATGCAGACCTGAACTGGATTTACGACTACCTTATTTTAACTCACGACTCTTCCTGTTGCGGAATCTGCTTCCGGCAATACCAATAAGACCGGCACCGAAAAGCAACAT
>JAOZLM010000159.1 GCA_029934815.1 Desulfocapsa sp.
TCTTTCGGGTAGTTATATTCGTAGGTGTTTTCCAGGGCAAAACCATCGACATCAACGATGACCGGCTTCAGGTCAAGATTTTCAAACATCTCAAGATATTCATCGACAATGTCTTTTTTGGCGGCAACCAGCATGACATCCGTTCTGTCCCCACCATCCCGATTGGTTTTCAGATCCTGAAAATCAAGATACACATCGTCAATATCAAAAGGAATGTACTGCTCTGCTTCATCCTGAATATGCTCCTCCAGTTCATCCTCACTCATTACCTGCAGGTTGACTTTTTTCACGATTACGGAATAACCGGAGATGGAAAATCCAATTTTCTTTTTCTTGATTTTGAGATTTTTTAGAAGTTCTTTGATTTTTTCACCGACGACATCAGGATCGTTCAGTGTGCCGTCATCTACCACCCCCTCAGGGAGGGTTGCGCTACCAAGATTGACAACAGCATAAGCCTTATCTGTCCGTTGCAACTGGCAGACTTTGACGGCATGTGATCCGATGTCTATTCCGACAACAAGATCTTCTTTTGAGAAGAAGGGCAGGTTCATTAGTTTTATTTATCTATACTTGGGAACGATAATTACTGTCTGTAGCTTTAGTTTTATTGTAAATTACAAACAATAAACTGCTAACTCATATTAAGGACACAAAAAAAAACGTTTGTCAAGGAGATGACGCTGAATATTAATTTTTTCTTCTTGCTAAAACAGGCGGTTAAGAACTGCCTGGAAAGCTATTATCGTTATTCTCTACTATATGTAGGTTGTTTTGGTAGTTGTTCCCCGCTATATGGTATGTCTGGGACAAGGATGTGGTTGAGAGTGAACATGGTGATTTTGTTTCAGTTCCTTGGACTTTTTAGTGCATTATACGTTTTTTTTGTGTGTCTGGCGGTATTTTCCTGGTGCTCACTGACCATCTCCGTTGGAGCAGGAGGCAAAGAAGTTACGAGTTCTGCATTATTATTTGACTTGCTTCCTTAACAATTCGTTCCCGGAGGCTATCGGGCTCCAGCACTTTTGCAAGGGAACCATATTGTAGGATTTTCATCATGATTTCTCTGTCGTCGGCAACCGGTAGTGATAACACAATTCCATCAGCATGTTTTGCAATGGTTTGTTCTTTGTGCCAGTGCTGGCGTCGAATCATTTCGGCTGCTGTTCCGGTGAATAAAATCTTTGCGTGGTAGCGTGTTGGGCCTGTGAAAATTCCAAAGGCGTCACCCAGGTAAGATTGGGGGGCGGGATGAGTCTTGTTTCTAAGTTGCTCTCCGCATGTTGCTTGGGCTATTCGTGCCATATGGAACAGGCGATGGTCATTTCTCAGAAAACAATATGCGAGCAGATACCACCTTCCCTGATAATTAATGAGTTGCAGAGGCTCAAGGGTACGTTTGCTCTTCCTGGCATTGGCGGAGGTGTAATTAACTTCCAGGAGTTTACTTTGCAGCACCGCTTCAATAATGGATTCAAAAATTGTCGGATCAAGACTTTCCACTTCGATCCACTGGCAGAGAACGTTTTCCATTAAACGTTCATAGCCCGGTGCAATTAACTGGCTAATCCGTTTTTCCAGCTTGTTCATTTCCGGAAGTTTGCCAAGGCCGGCTTCGTCAGCCATTTTGTTGAGCAGTCCCATGAGAAAGAGGAGCTTGGGGCTATCTTCAAAAGGCAGTGCGAAGTTGTTGTCAGTATAATAATAGCCGTTGCTGGAAGAATCAAAAGCAAGGGGCGCCAGTAATCGGTCTCGCAGGTAATTGATATCCCGATGGGCTGTGGCACGGGACAGTTCAAATTCTTCTGCCAGGGTTCTGGCATTGGGGAAAAGATTGTTTTTCAGCTTTTGGTGAAAGGCGTAGATGCGTTCGAGCTGACTCATTTATCGTGGCTTGCGTCTGTGCTTCACTGGCAGAATTTTCATTTGTTCCCGGTATTTTGCAACAGTCCGTCTGGCGAGTTTAATATCATCTTCATCAAGTTTTTTAGAAATGGCATTATCACTCAGTGGTTTGTACGGATCTTCCTCCTTTATCATTTTACGGATACGTTCACGGATAGATTCTGCTGCAAGCGCCTCTTTGCCCCGGATGGGGATGGCTGTTGAAAAGAAATATTTTAGCTCGTAAATTCCCAGCGGTGTATGCACATATTTATTGGAAGTGACACGGCTGATAGTGGATTCGTGCATTTCAATATCTTCGGCAACATCACGCAGAATTAAAGGGCGGAGATGAGTGGCGCCATGTTGGAAGAATTCTGCCTGAAACTTGAGGATGGAATCCATTACCTTGAAAATTGTTGTCTGGCGCTGGTGCAGTGATTTGATAAACCACCCGGCATCCTTTAATTTTTCCCGGATATATTTTTTCGACTCTTTTTCCATATCTTCTCCGGATTGCAAAAGTTCCTGCAGATCGGAAGAAAGTTTTAAATTGGGGATATCGTCTTCGTTGAGGTGAATTACAAGTTCACCATCGATATTTCTTACATAGACATCGGGAACAACGTAATTGGTGGCCTCATTGTTGTAAGGCAGCCCAGGGTATGGCGTGAGTTCAGAGGTGATAAATTCAATGGCTTTCACAACGTCTGCCCGTTTTTTGCCGGTGGCACGGGAGATTGCCTTGTAATTTCTGGTTTGCATCAGGTTTAAGTGTTCATTTACAATTACTGCTGCCAGGGACTTCTCTTTCCCCATGCGTTCCAGTTGCAGAAATAATGATTCAGCCACATCTCTTGCGGCGATACCGGGTGGGTCCAGATCTTGAATTGTTTCCAGAATGTATTCAGCAGAATCTTCATCACAATGCGTTGCTGCCACGATTTCTGCGATATCACACTCAAGGAATCCATACCGATTGAGATTGCCCGCTATAAAAAGAGCTGTTTCCCATTCCTCCGGTTCAAGCTCAGCGTGAGCCAGTTGCCATTGGAGATATGCGAGCAGACTGGGTTTTTCAGAAATAAAGTCAAACTGGCTGGGCGCATCGGCAGGTGGCGTTTCCCGGGAAAAAGAGACATTGGAATCGAAGGTGTTGGCATAATCATCCCAGTTGGTTTCGGGGACACTGTCGTTCATCCGTACCTGTTCTGTATGATCCTGTTCTTTCTGCTCACTGGCCTTGGGAGCTTCTTCAGTGGATGAGAGGCTTTGCTGGTTTTGAGGCTGCAGATCAGCAAGGGATGTGTCTTCTTCCAGCCCCGGGTTTTGCTCAAGCTCTGCCTGCAGAGCATCGCCAAGTTCCAGGCGGTTCATTTGCAACAGCTTGATGGCAAGACGCAATTGCGGCGTCATTACCAGTTTTTGGCTGAGTTTAAGTTGTTGTCTGAGTTCCAGGGCCATTGTCAGTAATTACATTGAAAAGTTTTCACCAAGATACATCTTTCTGGCAACTTCACTCTCGATAATGTCGTCTGCCACACCACTGGTTAAAATCTGACCGGCATTCATTATGTAGGCAAAATCGCATACTTGTAGCGTTTCTCTTACGTTGTGATCAGAGATGAGCACGCCAAGCCCTTTATCTTTTAGCCCCATGATCAGTTTTTGCAGATCTGCAACAGCCAAAGGGTCAATTCCTGCAAAAGGCTCATCGAGCAGGATGAAATCAGGTTTTGTGGCAAGTGCCCGCATGATTTCCACACGTCTTCGCTCCCCACCTGAAAGAGCATGGCCTTTGTTTTCACGAAGGTATTCAATTTTCAGGTCAACCATTAACTCATCGATTCGGTTAGTGATTTCATTTTTGGGAAGCCCCAGGGCTTCCAGAATAATTCGTACGTTTTCTTCAACGGTAAGTTTTTTAAAAACAGATGGTTCCTGAGCCAGATAGGAAATACCTTTTTGTGCCCGCATGTGAATGGGAAGTTTTGTAATCTCTTCATTATTTAGCAGAACCCGTCCGCCATCTGGGCGAATAAATCCGGCAATGGAGTAAAAAGAGGTGGTTTTACCTGCCCCGTTAGGGCCCAAAAGTCCCACAATTGCACCAGTATTGACCTGGAGACTTACCCCATCAACAACGGTGCGATTGCTGTAACGTTTTACTATTTTATCTGTTTCAAGCTGTGCCATTACAAACTCATGATTTCGGTATAATTTCGAATCGTATGTTCTTTTTTATTGTGGGGTGAGGGTGGCTTTTACTCTTCCGGTTTTCTTCTCACCGGTTTTGCCATCAACAGTGGCTGCAGGGCGTCCACCAATAACTTCAGAACGCCCTTCGTCAAGATAGTAAATAATAGTGTTTCCTGTAATAAGATTTGTTCCCTGCCAGGCTTTTGCGTCCCCGCTGAGGATCACTTTTCTGTCCTTGGCCAGGTAATTCATGGTTTTTCCGGTTCCCAGCCACTCGCCTTTGGTTATTTCTACGTTTCCTTCACAGCGCAAACGCTTTACTTCCTGTTTTTTTTCTTCTCCTGCTGCTGTGTAGTAAACAGTTAGTTTGTCAGCTCGTATTCGCACATCCGCCTGGCTGGCATCAACATTTCCGGAAAAGAGGACGTTGTTCTCCTCCTCCAGCGATTCCATGTGGTCTGCTTCAATATTAATTGGTGCTCCGGCAGCAAACAGTTGTGTGCTAAAGCAGAGTAAAATTGCAGTTAACAGTACGGTATAAAATGATTTATTTTGTTTCATGCATTCCCCGTCAAAAATGGAAATTATTTATTGCAAATATCAAGCCTAATATACTTGCGGAGCGAATAAAAGTAAAGAAATCCACAAGGGCATAGAAAAGAAAGATTGCTTTACTTCATTGTTCCGAGTTTGTAAAATGATAAAAGTGTTTATTGGATAGTTGTATCTAATTGATTTTGGAATGTATTGTTGAGTTCTTAAAAAAAGATCAGGGAATGAGTATGCAGGAAAGTATAGACAGAGCCAAAGGCCTTATTGAATCACTGCCATATATGCAGCAATTTCGTCATAAAACAGTTGTTATCAAGTATGGCGGACATGCCATGGTGGATGAAAACCTCAAAAAACAATTTGCCCTTGATATGATTTTGCTCAAGCAGATCGGTATCAATCCGGTAATCGTTCATGGTGGCGGCCCACAAATTAACCAGCTTCTCGATCGTTTGGAGATTAAGCCCAGTTATGTGCAGGGAATGCGTGTTACCGACGGCGAAACCATGAGTGTGGTGGAGATGGTTCTGGTGGGTAAAGTTAACAAGGAAATAGTTGGAAATATTAACCATTGTGGTGGACGTGCCGTAGGCCTTTCCGGTCGTGACGGTGATCTTGTTTGCGCAGAAAAATTAAAGGTTAGTAAGAAAAATGCTGAAGCTTTGCAGGATGCTCCACCGGAATTGATTGATCTTGGCCGGGTAGGTCAGGTTACGCAGGTGAATGTGGAGATTTTACAGGCTCTGGATGATAACGATTTTATCCCGGTGATCGCTCCTGTGGGTGTTGGAGAAGATGGTCAGGCGTTTAATATTAATGCAGATCTCGTAGCGGGAGCCGTTGCTGGTGCTTTGCAGGCGGTCAAACTGATTTTACTGACTGATGTGGCAGGAGTACAGGATGGTGAAGGAATATTACTAAAATCCTTACAAAAAACAGATCTTGAAGAATTAATTGATAAAGAAACCATCGCTGGCGGCATGATCCCTAAAGTACGCTGTTGTGCAGATGCTTTAAATAAGGGCGTGACCAAAACACATATTCTTGATGGCAGAATTGAACACGCTATCTTACTTGAAATGTTTACCAAAGAAGGAATCGGAACGGAGATTGT
>JAOZLM010000013.1:0-4750 GCA_029934815.1 Desulfocapsa sp.
TTTTTGTGATTCTGTCAATGAACTGACACCAAAATATTTGACAGGAAGCGTCGACAGCGATATAAGACAGGTTTTCAAAGAACCTAATCTCAAGGATACGTACAGCTATGAAAATATGTGAAATCAATCTAAGGCAGATGAAAGAGAAGCAATCCGGCACTATTAAAGCTGTCAAAGTTGGTGGAGAGCTGGGCCGTCGAATCCGTGAAATGGGACTTGTTCCAGGAACAGAAATTACCATTCAGGGCCGTGCTCCCCTTTATGATCCTGTTGCGCTTCGGGTAATGGGCGGAACCCTGACCCTTCGTAACAATGAAGCTGATCACATTGTTGTTGAGGTGAGTGACGAAGGTTGAACAATTTCCACTCCTGCGTCTTTTAATAATTCAAGAGCGACACTGTCTCTTTCTTCTGTTACGACCTCATCCGGTTTGAGTTTCAGAAGCCAGCGACCGACCAGCAGGCCTTTTTTCTTTTCCGCATTTCTATAGCGATTTTCAACGAACTGACGTTTTTTTACAACTCTGTCTTTAGTGGTCATGGTTTCAACCAGAAACCATGGCGCTGTGGCAAATTGATTGCTGAATTCTCCGTTTGGATCTTTTACCGGCATTATGCGTTTCATGAATTTACCGGGAGCATAATGAGGACGAATACGTGCCAGAACAAGACCCGGAAACTCTACCAGCAATTCTTCTTCCAAACGATCGGCAACAAGATCCGCTATTTTGTGTGATGGTGTATGTAACTCGACATCCATATCCACCAGATATCGGCCACCAGCATTTCTGCTAAAACATTTTTTGACCCGACTTATGCGTGGATAATTCTCTACGAATTGAATGATTTCCCTTTCCGTTTTCCTATCAATCGATGCATCAAGCAGATCTTTAACCGCACTGACAAAGAGCTGACAACCGGCATAAAAAACAAAAATTGACACGATTCCTGCTGCAATTTTATCTACATTATACCCTAGCGGCACAACAATCAGACTAACCAGCACGACAGCAGTGGAAAGGGAATCAGCCAGATAATCCCTTGCATCCGCTTTTAATGCTGGTGAATCGAGTTTATTACCAGCGCGAAGCTGAAGAAGGCCAAAGCCAAGGGCAATCACAAAAGATATTGCAGCAACCGGTAACGCTATGGTGACATCAGGGATTGTTGGTACTCCAAAAATTGCCTGCCTTCCAATTTCGTAACCAGCAAGGATGACGGCTACTGCAGTTACCAGAGCAGCAACTGTTTCAGCCTTATATAAGCCATAGGGAAAAGATGGATGTTCGCGTCCGGCAACCCAGATACCAATAAAAACAGCAGTGGAAGCAAAAACATCAGTGGTTGAATGTATTGCATCTCCAATAAGTGCAGCAGATCCTGACAAAACGCCAGCAACACCTTTACCTATAGCTAAAAATAAATTTAGAGCAATGGAGATAAGCGCTCGTTTTCTCGCTTTGGCAAGTTTTATTTTTGATTGAGTCTTATTCATTTTGTAATTCCTGCAATAACTTTCATCTTTTCATTCTACACTTTGTGCCCTAAAAACAAATAGCTTTTAAAAATCGACATAAGGAAAGCTAAATCATAAGAACTTAGGTGCGACAAAACAACTGGTCGGGGTTGATTTATTTATTGACAGCACATATTGTTTGGTGTACCTAACTAATGTCTTTTAAGGAGAAATGAATGACATTCAGGAATATCAACAATAAATGCAGTTGCCTTGCTAAGAAGATACAGCAATGTGCGAAAAGTGAAAAATGCCTTAAGCATCATGGACCACTTTCCGAGACCTGCCAACTGGGTAAGTTGAAAATCTGTAAACTGACCGGAGACAGACGAGAGTGTGCAAAAATGGCTGCTCTTGGGCTTCTTCCCGGCCAGGAGGCTGAACTCCTTTGTGCCAGAAATGGTTCGCAGTGTTTATTAAAAATTCATGGCGGCACGTTGAGCCTTGATGAAAACACCAGTAATAATATTATAGTGGAATCTATATAGTAATCTCGTATAGTTTCATTTTTTTTGCCTTGCTACTTAGGCGCAACTAACAAAGGAACCTGTTATGTGGCAAAATATAATCACCGCAGTAATTGTGGCCATTGCCCTTTTTTATATCGGCAGAATGCTTTATCGACGATTTTGCCAAATCCTTGATCCTTCGAATGATATTTCGTGTAGCTGTAGTTGTAGCGGTTGCAGCAGTGGAAGTTGCAGCAGCAGAAAAGAAGAATAATATTTTATAAAAATACATCCTCTAAAAAGTAACAAACTTGACAAGCTCATAAAAACCTAAACTTTAGATGGCTAAGTAAAAAACTTCATATTCGAGGAACGCAAATTTGATGGAATGAGGCGTAATTAAGTACGTCGTAATGACAGCAAATTTGTACCCCAAGAGTACTTCCTTCGGGTACGTGACAAAGAAAATGAAGAGTTTTTACGACGCCATCAAACTTAATAAAATGACAAAGCACTCTACACGCATGGCTCTTGCCGGAAATCCCAATGCCGGGAAAACCACCCTTTTCAACCAACTCACAGGCGCACGCCAGCATGTTGGTAATTATCCCGGCATTACAGTGGATCACAAAGAAGGATTTTTCAGCCACGACTCTAAAGATATTTCCATCACCGATCTTCCCGGAACGTATTCACTCACGGCCTACTCCGTAGAAGAAGTCGTCACCCGGGATTTCCTCACCAGCCAGAAGCCGGATGTTGTAATTAATATTGTAGATGCCTCGAATATTGAAAGAAATCTATATCTCACCACTCAATTCCTTGAAATGGGAGTTCCTCTGGTCATTGCTCTCAACATGATGGATGTTGCGAAAGACAGAGGTATTGAAGTACGTCACGAAAAACTTTCTGAGCTATTGGGAATTCCTGTTTTACCGATAATTGCACGTTCGGGCGAAGGATGTGATGAACTGATTTCAAAAGCTATTGAAATTGCAGAATCTGATTTTTCCTGGCAGCCAAGAGATATTTCATACGGTGAAGATCTTGATGAAAGTCTCCTTGAAATAGTAAGAGAAATTCAGGGAAAACCGTTTCTGGAGGCAGATTACCCACCCCGATTTACCGCCATTAAGTACCTTGAGCATGATGATGAGATGATAAGAAAAGGTCAGGTGGCAGATTCCGGTCTAGCTGATAAACTTGAGAAAATTGTGAGTAAAGTCTCAGATCATCTGCAAAAAACGACAGAGGCGTATCCTGAAGCAATTATTGCTGATCACCGTTACGGTTTTATCAAATCCATAGTACGGCAGGGAGTTTTAGCGCATAAGTTTGATACCGACAGGCTATACACTTCTGACAAAATAGATAAGGTTCTTACAAATCGCTTACTTGGCCCGGTTATCATGCTGGCAATTCTTTTTGGGCTGTACCAGTTTACCTTTTCCTGGAGTGAACTTCCCGTCTCATGGATGGAAGGACTTTTTGGCTGGTTTGGCGGAGTTGTCGAAGCCACCCTTCCCGATGGCATGCTGAAATCGATGATTATTTCAGGCGTTATTGATGGTGTTGGTGGTGTTTTAGGTTTTGTACCCCTGATTATGTTTATGTTTTTTGGTATTGCAGTACTTGAAGATTCCGGCTATCTCGCCCGTGTTGCATTTATGATGGATCGTGTTTTCCATCTTTTTGGTCTCCACGGTTCTTCTGTTATGCCTTTTATTGTCTCTGGTGGTATTGCCGGAGGTTGCGCAGTACCAGGAGTTATGGCCACCCGTACCCTGCGTTCACCAAAAGAACGAATGGCAACCCTGCTCACTGTGCCTTTCATGAATTGTGGTGCCAAGGTACCGGTACTGGTGCTATTGATAGGTGCATTTTTTGCCGAACATAAAGCACTTTATATGTTCCTATTTACAATACTTGCCTGGTTTGTTGCTCTTGTGGCAGCTAAATTCCTGCGAATGACAGTGCTTCGAGGTGAGGCCACACCATTTGTAATGGAACTCCCCCCCTACCGTTTCCCAACGCTTCGCGGGTTATTCATTCATACCTGGGAACGTACCTGGCAATATATAAAAAAGGCAGGGACAGTAATTCTGGGAATTTCTATCCTGTTATGGGCTTTAATGACATTTCCAGGGCTACCGCAAACAAGTCAGGATCAATTTGAAACAGCCAGAGCACAAGTCACTGCGAATTTCTCACAACAACCTGATCTGTTAAAAACAGAACTTATACGTATTTCTCAGGAACAATCAGCAGCAACCTTAAAAAATTCAATAGCGGGTAAAATTGGAAGTTTTTTTGAACCGGCTTCAAGCCTTGCCGGTTTTGACTGGCGCACAAATATTGCCATGCTTGGCGGCTTTGCAGCAAAAGAAGTTATTATATCAACCCTTGGGACAGTGTATTCAATGGGGGAAGTTGATGCGGAAGATGCTGGTTCTTTAGGTGATCGCCTGGTTAAAGATCCGAACTGGAACCGTGTTGTGGCAGTTTCTGCCCTGATATTTATTATGTTCTATGCACCGTGTTTTGTAACTGTTGTGTGTATTGCAAAGGAATCGTCATGGAACTGGGCGTTCTTTTCCATGGCCTTTAATACTATCTTTGCTTTTCTTGGTGCTGTGGCAGTGTTTCAGATTGGCAGTTTGTTTTGAGATTGCTACGCAAACGCTGACATTTACCTGAATTACACCGCTCAGTCATTCCGGACCTGATCCGGAATGACTGAGCATGTTACATGAACAATTCTCTACATTAGCTGGTAGCAGGGTTA
>JAOZLM010000013.1:4850-17419 GCA_029934815.1 Desulfocapsa sp.
GGTTAAAAACAATACTATTGTATTAAACTAAAGCTAATACCAATCGTTTTTTTCACAACAAATGTCTCATCAATATCTGATAAGAATCCCAGTCCTTCACCTGAAATAACACCATTTTTGTAATACTTTTTTCACGAACAACCATTTTTTACCCTCCTCAGGTAATCCTGCAAGATAGCCTGAAACAAAAATATCCCAGGCTGAATAGTATCAGACCTGGGATTTCCCTTTGTATCCACAAGATCAGTTGAATGCCGATATTCCACGACGGCTTTCATCCATAATAATTCAGGCAGGTCTTCTGACTTTCGGCTTATTTTTTATTTCTCAGCCTTCCCGGGTATTACAGCAATTACCAGTGGCAGTTAGAGAAAAAATACCGATTACAGCGGCGGGTCCGTCTTCGATTTTCACGAAGTTCCCTTTTCAGTCCCCTTGGGGACACCTGAATAGTAAACAGCTTATAATCTACTCAGTTCATTGTCAATGGAAATACTGCAATCAACACCTTATTTGGTAGGTCATTTATCTTTCAGCACAACATGATGTATGCTTGTGTTGCTAAAAACCAAAAAAACCCCTCTGAAACAGATCAGAGGGGTTTTTCAAGAGGGAGGGGAAGAAAAAATGAAGTTTTATTTTTCATTCATATTAGTTACTTCAACATACGTGCCAGTTTTGGAAAATAGTGACAACTAACTGTTATGTCGAGACTTAACAAGTTAATTGAGTAAGGTGCTTTATTTTATGCCACAAAAGGTGTGTCATTTTTACCCACCTTGTAGTCCCTGTGTGTATTTTCTACCCAAGCAGAACCCTTGTTTAAAAGATCTTAATATCTCCCACATCTTCTTTACTCTCTGCGATAAGAGAAGGTGCTTCCTGCTTTTCAACAACCGGTACTGGTGATGTTTCAGGGGCTTTGGGGATATGCTTCTCTGTTTCACCCCGCTCCATCACCTGAGACAAACCACCGTTAAAAGGCTGTTTAAAAACAGCTATCACGCCATCATTCACTTCCATAAAGGAAACCAGTTCCCAGCCAGCTTTGCCAAATTCGTTTAAAGAAAGTTCTATTTCAGCTTCATCGAGAAATGCACTCCCGAGCAAGCCTTCTTTTTTTAAGCTGAAATGTTCAGTTTTGTAACTCCAACGCATAGCTTCCTCACTGGACATATTCATCATTCTGAAACTGCCCTTCGTATTTAATTCCTTTTTTGCTGGTTAATTTACCGAAACCGTTTCTGCGTCCCATTTGAAATTCGCCCTCATAACGACTGCCGTCACTGGATTTAAGAGTACCTTCACCATGGGGCATATCGTCCTTAAATTCACCAGCGTAAACACTGCCATCAGCATAGGTAAGCTTGCCTCGTCCGTCAAATCTTCCCAGCTTAAAGCCACCCAAATACTGACTCCCATCACTAAAAAAATAGTTTCCTTCTCCAGAAAAATGATCTCCCTTCAAACCACCGGCATATCGTGAGCCGTCAGGGTAACTGAATACTCCACTGCCCTCTTTTATCCCATCGACAAAAGAACCTTCGTAACGGCGTCCGTTGGCATATTTATAGAGTCCATTGCCATCAAGTTTGCCTTTGCTGATTTCACCTTCGTAGCTATCACCATTGGTGTACTCTATGTGACCATTTCCATCCATAACACCATATTTTACATGGCCTTTGTAATACATACCATCAGGAAAGAGATACTCGACTTTCCCGGAGACCAGTTTCATGTTCGCCGCTGTGTATAATTTGCCCTTAGAAAAGGTATACTTTTCTTGCGTTACGGATGCTGGGGCAAGCTTCTTAGTAACAGGGGTAACAGCAACAATGGCAGGGGCTGTTTCAATAATTGATTCTTCTGTAATTACGGTGCCAGCCACTGCCGTTGCGACGACTTCTTCTTTCACAGAAATAGCGGGAGGATTAACAGGTTTTCCATTTATGAATTCACCGGTATAACTGCGACCGTCACTATAACTTAAGGTGCCGAGGCCTTCTGGTTTGCCCTGCTTGAAACTACCTTTATAGGAGGAGCCATCAGCATAAAAATACTCACCGGCACCCTGCCGTTTATCATTTAC
Source organism: Desulfocapsa sp. (assembly GCA_029934815.1). Taxonomy (GTDB): domain Bacteria; phylum Desulfobacterota; class Desulfobulbia; order Desulfobulbales; family Desulfocapsaceae; genus Desulfocapsa. The sequence goes on from JAOZLM010000013.1 coordinate 6,940, forward strand.
AAATTCACCTTCATAGCGACTGCTATCAGCGTAGTATCGTATTCCTTTTCCTTCTTTTTTCCCTTTTACAAAATCACCCACATAGCGACTACCATCGGTATATACAAGCTCGCCCTTTCCGTGTCTGAAATTTTTCAGGAAAGCACCGGTATATTTTCTGCCATCAGCGTAGCGTAATTCGCCTGTGCCTGTATAGGTATCATCAACAAATTCACCTTTGTATTTATTCCCATTTGTACCTAACCATACACCATGCCCCTGTCGCTGATTTCCCTTAAAACCACCACTGTATTTTGAACCATCCCTGTAAGCTTTTACTCCCCTGCCGGATGGCCTGCCATTATGGAATTCGCCTTCAAACCAGGTACCATCAAGAGCAGTTAGTTTTCCATGCCCTTCAGCCATGTTGCTTCTAAAATCCCCTTCATAAAACCTTCCGTCGGTGTATGTAAGTTTTCCTTTTCCCTGATACTTTCCAAGTAAAAACTCACCTTCATAAACAGTCCCGTCAGGGGAACGTAAAACACCTTGTCCATTTATTACATTCTGAGAGAACTCACCTTCGTATTTTTTCCCATCTTTAGAGGTTAACACGCCTTTCCCATGGAATACTCCCTGTACGAATTCACCGATATAAATGGTTCCGCTGGGGTACTTCAGAACTCCGTTTCCCTCGATTGCACCAGCTGAGAAATCACCTGAATAATGTCGCCCATCACTGTGAATCAGGATGCCTTTTCCATTTTTACAATCACCTTTTAAACATTCTGCCTGTGCTGGTGCCTGAGTAAAAAATAGCAGACTCATAAGCGAAATCAGCCCTGCACTTTTTTTCATATATTTTCGATTCATCAGGAATACGCCTTTTTAACTTCTTCTGCTATGATCTTAATACCTTCAGCCACTTTCTCTTCATCCTGTGAATAGGTAACACGGATACATTCTTTTTCGTGCTGCCACGGCTCGTCAAGCCCTGGAAAGAAAAAATGCCCTGAGACAACGAGCACATTGCGTTCTTTAAGTCTTTGATAGAGTTCATGGCTGCTGATTGGCATATTTTCAAACCAGAGCCAGAGGAACATTGCCCCTTCAGGATTGTGTATTTTATAGGGCGTTCCGGCAAGGTTTTCATGGAAAAGTGCCAGTGCCTTTTTCATTTTTTCTTCATAAAACGGTTTAATAACATTTCGACTGATCTCAAGTACTTCGCCAGTTTCTACCAAATCATGAGCGAGCATTCCGCCAAAACTTCCGGTGGCAAGATTCATTATTGCATTCATTCCGGAAACAGCTTTGATAATTTCTTTACGGGCAACAATTATCCCGGTTCTGGCGGCTGGTAGCCCTAATTTGGAAAGCGACAGACAAACAACAATATTTTCATTCCAGACAGGTTTGACATCTGTATAGACGATGCCGGGAAATGGTACTCCGTAGGCGTTATCAAGAATAAGAGGAATATCGTTTTCCTGTGCAAGGATATCCAGTTTAGCTATTTCCTGATCAGTTAGCACATTGCCTGTGGGATTGGTAGGGCGGGAAACGCATATTGCTCCGGTTTCTGAGCCTATATGAATGTTATCAAAATCCACATGGTATTTAAAAAGGTTGTCATCAAGCAGTTTTATTTGTGGGCGATTGGCGACAAAAAAAGAATCTGTAACTCCAAGGTCTGCATAGCCAATATACTCAGGTGCCAGGGGAAGACGAATTTTCTTCTTTTCCCCGTTTTGGTATTCTCCGGCAAAGAGGTTAAAAAGAAGAAAGAATCCGGCCTGACTGCCATTGGTGAGAGCAATATTCTCACGGCTTACATCCCAGTTGTATTCACGCTGCAACAGGTTTGCCAGCACATCAACGAATTCCAGATCTCCCTGGGGAGGATCGTAAACACCAATGAGCTTCTGAAATGACTCCTTATCGGCTGCCAGATCCTGTAAACGTTTTTGAATGATGCTCTGAAACCCCGGAACATGACCCGGGTTGCCACCACCCATCATAATCATATCATCGCCACCGGTAGCAAGTGCATTACCCAGATCATCCATAAGGCTCAATATGCCGGCACCACTAGTAAACTGCTTTCCAAAATTAGATATTTTCATACGAAGAACCTCTGGAATTCAGGCGACTATACCGCCACCTGAATTCCCACTTTCACTTGTATTATTATTTTGTTTATTTTTTATTTTTGACTGAAAAAGCTGACACTCTATGCGGGAGGATGCAAAAACCATGACCGCCGGATTCTGCATTGACTTAAATCCCATAGCCTTGCAGCCGTGGGGATTATCATGATCGTGGGTCACATAATAATGAATGCATTTAATGCAGCTGGGTCGTTTATTGACCTGTTTGTTATTTGGCAGCATACGAATGATGTTTACAACAGTACATGCACAATACTATGAGCGATAGTCAGCATTTATTTTTACGTAATCAAGCGAAAAATCGCAAGTATATATTTCCTCGCAGCCAACTCCATCTTTTAGATCTATGCGAACAGCAATGTTTTTCTCTTTTAACATTTTTGTGGCTTCCGCTTCTGCTTTATCACCAACAGCCAGGCCATCACGCACAAGCAGGACATCACCAATGGCAACATCGACTCCTTCGGGATCGAATCGTACTCCCGAGCGCCCCATGGCCATAAGAATTCTGCCCCAGTTTGCATCTTCACCAAAAAATGCGGTTTTTACTAGCGGCGAATTGGCGACAGTTCTTGCCATAAGCTCTGCGTCTTCTTCACTTCTTGCACCACATACTCTGATAGTTATACATTTACTTGCACCTTCGCCATCATTTACAATTTGCAAAGCGAGATCTTTTAATACCGCTTCCAGGGTGTCCTGAAAAACCTGCCTGTCCAGCGGATTATCTTCGTCAATCCAGGCATTAGTTGCAGTCCCGTTTGCCATAACAAGAACCATATCGTTGGTGCTGGTATCGCCATCAATGGTAATGCGGTTAAATGTTTTATCTGTTGCCTGCCTTAAACACTCCTGTAATTCAGGAAAGCTGATCTGTGCATCGGTAATAACAAAGGAGAGCATAGTAGCCATATTTGGCATTATCATGCCGGCTCCCTTTGCCATTCCCATAAATTTCACTTCATGATCTCCGATCGTAACAGTCTGGCTCACAAGTTTTGGAACGGTATCGGTGGTCATTATTGCTTTGGCCACTTTTTCAAAACCATCTTCTGAGAGACCATTTACCAGATCGTCCATGGAGTTGCGAAAAGCCGGGAGATTTAACTGCTCGCCAATAACACCAGTGGATGAAAGAAGTACCATTTCATCATCGATTTTCAGACGAGAGGAGAGCAAAGAGCTGGTAGAATACGCAGAATTCATCCCCACTTTTCCGGTGCATGCATTGGCACTGCCGGAGTTAACAAGTATTGCCTGAGCCCGGCCAAGTTTTAGACGTTTTTGATCTATAATAACAGGCGCAGCTTTAACCTGATTCTTGGTGAATACTCCTGCGGTAACAGCGGGCACATCACTGTAAATCAGTCCAAGATCCAGCCGGTCTTTATATCGTATTCCGGCAGCAACTGCCGAAGTGAAGAATCCTTTGATTTTCATAGGGTTTTATCCTTTTAATAATGACAAGCTCGTAAAAAGCTCCAGCGCTGTCATTCCGGACTTGATCCGGAATCTATAAATTGCTGTAATAACAAGATGCTGGATCAAGTCCGGAATGACGGACTTGACGTATTGTATCTTTTTACGACACCATCAATAATAAGAACGTACAAAGAATGCATCATAGCATTCAAAAAGTGATCTTTGCCAGATAAAAATAAGAACTTTTACATTTTGGCAGTGCGGTGTAAAATAAAATTATTATGGAAACAGAGACCTTACACTGGAGTAGTCATTTTTTTGCCATTAGCCTGACTCTAATAGATCTTTTTATCAGACTTGGGCTCTGTATTCGTGTCATTATGCGGCAAAGGCAATATGGTGTTACCCTGGCATGGCTTGTTATAATTCTTCTTCTTCCTTTCCTTGGAGCCGTTGTTTATCTCTTTTTTGGTGAAAACCGTATTGGTGAAACCAGAGCCAAAAGAGCAAGGGAATCTCTTAACCACTACCACCACTGGCTCACATCCATCCGTCATATTTCACCAGTACAATGGAATTTGCTTCCCTCTTCCCTTGAACCCATTCATAATCAGGCCGACAATCTGGTTGGTATTCCTACCATGAATGGAAACAACCTTGAACTGATAGAAGAATCTGAAAAAATTCTATGTTCCATCATCAGAGATATCAATAATGCAAAATCCACATGTCATCTGCAATTTTATATCTGGCATGACGGTGGTACAGCAGATAACGTAGTGGATGCATTGATTACTGCGGCCAAACGTGGCGTCACCTGTAGAGTTCTTGTTGATTCCATCGGAGCCAAAGAGTTCCTCCAAGGCACCCAAATCAAACGATTACGAGAAACAGGAATTCGTGTTATCGAATCATTACCGGCTGGTTTTTTTAAAGCGCTGTTCGTGCGTATTGATATCCGTAATCATCGTAAAATTGTGGTAATTGATGGTGAAATTGCCTACACAGGCAGCCAGAATATGGTGGATCCCCGTTATTTCAAACAGGATTCCGGCGTTGGTCAATGGGTGGACACAATGGTTCGTATAAAAGGACCAGTTGTTGAAGCACTGGCCGGCACATTTATCAGTGACTGGTTTCTTGAGACGGATCAGGAAAAGATTCGCTCCCGTTCTCTTGCCGATGATATTCAGCACATTCGAAGTATAGCTGATGTTCACCATCAACCTGATTCTGGAGATATTCCAATCCAGTTCGTTCCCTCCGGTCCTTCATTCTCCCAGGAAGCTATTCACAAACTACTGCTCACCACCATCTATGCATCAAGAAAAAATATAACCTTAACGACTCCCTACTTTGTTCCTGACGAATCAATTCTGACAGCCCTCACTTCCGCTGCCGAACGTGGTGTCGACGTAAGAATAATAGTACCTGAAAAAAACGATTCCAGGCTTGTTCATTATGCAAGTCAGGCTCGTTACACTGCAATGCTTGAAAGTGGTATCACCATAAAACTGTTTCAGGGTGGGTTGTTACATTCAAAAACAATCACAGTGGACGATGAATTTGCCCTGTTTGGTTCAGTAAATATAGATATGCGAAGCTTCTGGCTGAATTTTGAGGCTACTTTGTTTATTTACCACAAGGGATTCACCAGTAAACTCCGTGAAGTGCAGGCAAATTATGAATCGAATGCACACACTCTTACTGTAGACAATCTTCAAAAACGTAAATTCAGGCATCGTTTCCTTGAAAATGCTGCCTTAATTATTAGCCCGCTCCTATAGTGCCATGAAAATTCTTCTGTTATCTGATATCCACGCAAACTATCCTGCTCTAAAGGCTGTTGGCGCGCAATTCCCTCCCGAATCTTTTGATATTATCTGCAACTGTGGTGACTCGCTGGTCTATGGACCGTTCCCAAACGAAACCATTCAGTGGCTTGAAAAATACCATGTGTACTCAATACTTGGCAATACCGACAGAAAGGTCAAAAAACTCTTAAAGGGAAAGTCCTTCAAAAAACCTGGAAAAGCTGAAAAACGTATCATGTACACATGGACAGCAGAGCAGTTAACAGACAGGTCGAAAAAGTTTCTTCTTGCTCAGAAAAAAACCTGCAAATTAAGTATAAAACCAATTCCTCTATATTTATTTCACGGAAGCCCGGACCATCCAAATGAGTTCTTGTTTCCCGATACGGATATTACACGATTTCAGGAGCTTGCCCGTTCTTTTCCAAATTCAATTATCATAACCGGCCACTCCCACTCGCCGTATTACAAACAGGTAGCCAGCACCCATTTTATAAATCCCGGAAGCGTTGGACGAATGTTTGATTCAAACCCTGCAGCCTCATGCGCCATTCTATCTCTCAAAAAACAATCAGTTAACGTTACCCACTTTCGAATTGATTACCAAATTGAGGATACAACGGATGGAATTGCGGCCGCAGGACTTCCTGAAATCTATCAACTAATGTATAAGTCAGGTCAAAAATTGAACTGACATTATTTTAAAAGAATTGTTATTGTATTAGAAAATCTGATACCGTTACATCAATTGTTAATTTATCCATGAGGCTTTCATATGTGTGCCGCAAAAAAGAAAACCATTATTCCCGAATCTGAACCCCTTGGAAGCTCCGCAATTATACGAAAAGTTGTGGGAAAACTTGGCAAAGATTTCAAAGAACAGGCACCTACCGACAAAAGTCGTAAGCTTCTTAGTGTCTTAAAAAATAAAAGTAAAGAAGCAATAGTCGAAGCCGCTCTTCTCAAATACTACAACGCTGAAGAGCTAAAACCATACCAGGCAGAGCTTATAAAAATGCAGTCTCACCTTGAACGTACCGGCAAAAAAATGATTGTCCTTTTTGATGGTCGTGATGCCTCCGGTAAAGGTGGAACAATACGAAGAGTGACCCGCTATATGAACGAAAAGCGATACCGGGTTGAAGCATTGGGAAAACCCAACGAGGTTCAAAAATCAGAACTTCACATAAAACGTTATATCGAACGTTTTCCTCATGCTGGTGAAATCGTATTATTTGATAGAAGTTGGTACAACCGTGCCATGGTTGAACCGGTGATGGGCTTTTGCACCAACGATCAATACAGACGTTTTTTAAAAAAAGTCACTGCCTACGAGGAGAACTTCATCCTTGATGCCGGACAAACCATTCTTTTAAAATTTTACTTTTCTGTTACTAAAGAAGAACAGTCAAAACGTTTTGAAAGACGAAAAAATGACCCGCTTCGTCAGTGGAAATTGAGTGAAGTGGATCTTCAGGCTCAGGAATTATGGGATGAATTCACCAAAAAGAAGAAAGTTCTTCTCCAGAAAACCCATACCAAAGAATCACCATGGTGGATTATTCGCTCAGATGACAAACATAAAGCCCGTCGTGAAACGATGAAACTCATATTAAATAGTGTGAAATACCGTGGTCGCAGCAGAACGCTTAACTTCAAACTGGACGATGAAACAGTTATCACCGGGCCAAGAGAAGTGAAAATAATGAAAAAGCAGAAAAAACAATTCGGCGTCCCATTACGTTAATTTTTCCTCAAAGGTATATTTCATGGCAAACAAGAAAAACGGCAAAAATAAAGCAAAAGAACCAAAACGGTTAAGCTGTTTGAAACTAAAACTTCTTGAGGGAACAGCCTTAAAAAATAAAGAAAAACAGAAAAAGAAAGGCAGAACTGCAATTTTCGTTAAAAACTGGCACCTTGAATACGAGTATGAGTTGAAGTGCTTACAGATAGAACTTATGAAACTGCAGAAGCATATGCTGAGTACCGGTAGCAGAATGCTGATGATTTTCGAAGGACGTGACGCTGCTGGCAAAGGTGGAACAATCAAGCGTATTACTGCAAATCTCAACCCCAGAAATACAAGGGTTGTTGCCCTGAACAAACCCAACGAAACGGAAACCAGCCAATGGTATTTCCAGCGATATACACCTCATCTGCCATCAGCCGGTGAAATGGTGCTCTTTGACAGAAGCTGGTATAACCGTGCCATGGTCGAACCTGTCATGGGCTTTTGTTCCGACGAACAAAACAAACGTTTTCTGAAAGATGTTCCAATGCTTGAAGAAATGCTCGTTAAAGATGGTATCCATCTCTTTAAATTTTACTTTTCGGTTTCAAAAGATGTTCAAAAAGAACGTTTTGACTCAAGAAAAGAAGATCCTCTTAAGCAATATAAACTCTCCCCTGTGGATAATCTGGCGCAGAAATACTGGAATGAGTATTCGGTTAGAAAATTCCAGATGCTATCAGAAACAAACAGAACCATGTCTCCCTGGACAATTGTCCGTTCTGATGTGAAGAAAACAGCACGTATTAACTGTATTAAACATATCCTCAGCAATATGGATTACGAAGATAAACGTTCTGCTAAGGATCTTTTGTGTGATCCTGAAATCATTGTTTCAGGTATTGATGAACTGCAGCATATGCAAAAGAACATCATGAATCCTAAAAAGTTACATGGATAGCGGAGGATTCTATTATGCCAACCACACTTGCCTGGTCTGACGAATACAGCGTAAATAATGCGGCTATTGATGAGCAGCATAAATATCTGTTTGATCTCTGCAACACACTGTACAAATTAGTTGAACAAACGGAAACAGGAGAGTCTGTAAAACAGGCTCTCCTAGGTTTACAGGACTATATTGAAATTCATTTCAATGCAGAGGAAAAACTTTATAAAGAGCACCCCATGTTTGCCGATCACCAGGAACTTCATCAGGACTTTGTGAAACAAACCAATGGGTACATCGCTGATTATAACAATGGCACGTTACGATTAATAGAACTTGCAGATTTCACACGTGACTGGCTGGTCAATCACATCACCGTGATTGACGGACAATATTTCAGGGATATTGCCAAATCTGAATAAAGATCTGCGCTCTCAAAACTACAGTTTGGAAAAATTGTATATCACTCAAGGTTGACGAACTCGTAAAAAGGTGAAATCACAGATGGCTAAGTAAAAAACTTCATATTCGAGGAACGTAAATTTGATAGAGTGAGGCGTACTTTAGTACGTCGTAACGACAACAAATTTACAGTGACGAAGAAGATGAAGAGTTTTTACGACGCCACCAAGGTTTATCATGGCTGAATTGACTCATACAAGCAGTATCACAGAAAATGAAAAAAAGAAATTCGGCTGTTTACAGGTCTTTGGTATCATTTTATTGACAGTTATCGTAAGTACCGGTGTTACTCTTTGGGTGGCCAAAACGTATATTTTCCCGTCACAGTTTAAACCAGTTGTATTAAGTGCTCATGAAGAACAAAAGTTATCCGATAAGCTTAGCAGCTTTGGTTTTTCACAAACACCTGCCCCCCCTGTAAATGTTTCCCGTGAAAAACCAGTCCAGCAAAATACTGCAAAAATAGAGGAAGATCTCAATACAGCGTTGAAACCAGAATCCTACACAGAGAAAGGTGCCAGCCGGGAAATATTGTTCACAGAACGTGAACTCAATGCAATGATAGCGAAAAATACAGATCTGGCCTCAAAAGTTGCTATTGATATGGCCGATGATCTTATCAGCGCAAGACTCCGAATCCCCCTCGATCAGGATTTTCCAATGTTTGGCGGTAAGGTTTTACGTGCAGCTGCAGGACTGGAACTTGCCTACCATAACAGCCAGCCAGTCGTGATTTTAAAAGGAGTCAAACTTATGGGTGTCCCCATTCCAAATGCATGGCTTGGCGGACTGAAAAACATAGATCTTGTTAAGGAATTTGGTGGAGACGAAGGCTTCTGGAAACTTTTTGCAGATGGGGTGGAATCCATTGAAACACTTGATGGACAATTAAAAATCACGCTCAAGGAGTAATCGGTTCAGCCTACCATCGATCCTGATAATACAGAAGCAACTCAGGTTATCAGGATCGATTGTATTTACAGTAAACTGGTTACCTCTGAAACTCAGCTGCCATGTCTGTCATTCCGGATCAAGTCCGGAATGACGGGATAGCCAAAATTAATCAAAGCTGAGTTTCGATGGTAATCAGATACAGCAATGTCTGCTTAAAACGTCAAATGCTTTGCCAGCCCTTTAGCTGTTTTTTCTCCAACACCTGATACTTTCATCAGGTCATCAGCATTCTTAAATTTCCCAAATTTCTTACGGGCTTTTAGAATCTCAGTAGCCTTGACCTCACCAATTCCCGGCAATTTCATCAAATCTTCTTTGGATGCTTTGTTTATATTAATTTTGCCTGTAAATGGTGCTTTACTGCTTTTCTTAGTACTTTTTTTAGATTTTGAAGTCGTTGTTTTTTTACTGTCGTCCGTCTTGGTTGAGGATGCAGCAAACATAGGACTAGCACTTGTTAAAAATGCGACGGCCATTAATACAGTGAATAAAATTTTGATCTTTTGACTCATAACTCTCAGCTCCTTAAAAAAGAATTGTTATAAAACTAAGCATCTGCCTAGTTATTATATGTTACAACACTTTTGAGAGATTTCAAGAAACTGTTACTATTTGAGAAAAGATATCCAATAAGGGAGTCGAATTTCCAGAACCTATTACTGCCTGTAATCCTGACCTGTCATTCCATGACGTCGCAATAAACGCTGGAATGCCTAACGCTCCATTCCACTGTTTTTAGCAGCCGCTGACACATTCCCTTCAGTTCGTTTAAGTGCACCGTCTAAATAATCCACGCTAAAACGGCTAACTATTTCATTTTTGGCTTCTTAGTATGGAAGTTTTTTATCATCAAAAGATAACCTGATTACCACTGAAGCTCAGCTACCGCCTCAGTCATTCCGGACTTGATCCGGAATCTCATCGGAACTAGCTGTTTCCACAAGATTCCGGATCAAGTCCGGAATGACTAAGATAACAGCTGAGCTTCGATGGTAAT
>JAOZLM010000160.1 GCA_029934815.1 Desulfocapsa sp.
AAGAGTTGCTCACCCTCTTTTAATATAAGCGCTTTTTCAAGTACTTCATCTACATTGTCCATACAATGGATCTCTAAACTTCTTCGAATATTGGCAGGAACGTCTTTTAGATTTCTTTCATTTTCTTTTGGTACCAAAACTGTTTTTATGCCGCCACGTTTTGCCGCCAGTAATTTTTCAGTTAACCCACCGATGGGAAGTACTCTTCCCCTGAGGGTGATTTCTCCCGTCATTGCGAGTTCATGTCTCACTGGGAGCTTTAAAATTGCAGAAACAAGCGCTGTGGCCATGGTAATACCTGCTGATGGACCATCTTTTGGAATAGCACCTTCGGGAACATGGACATGAATATCAAGTTTTTGGTAAAAATCTGGTTCCAGACCTAAACGGATGGAACGGGATCGCACGTAACTTAGGGCTGCCTGCGCTGACTCCTGCATCACATCACCAAGTTTACCGGTTACAATCATCTTTCCGGTGCCATGCATCAGGGTGGTTTCAATCTGGAGTAATTCTCCACCAACAGACGTCCAGGCCAGCCCCGTAACGAGACCTACCTCATCACGTTCTTCGGCGAGACCATATCTGAATTTAGGGGTACCGAGATACTTTAAAACAGCTTTAGCTGTAACCTTATATTTTTTGTTTTTTTGCTTTGTTTTCAGTCTGTCACGAGCGATTTTTCTAAAAACAGATGCGATGGTTCGTTCAAGATTTCTAACACCAGCTTCTCTTGTGTAACGCCTGACGATTTCAAGGGTACTACCTGGGGTCAAAGTAATATCATTGGGTTTAAAGCCGTTAACTTTGAGTTGTTTTGGTATGAGGTACCCATCTGCGATTTTGTGTTTTTCTTCTTCTGTGTAGCCATTCAGACGGATAATTTCCATTCTGTCTTGTAGCGGCAGAGGAATCCCATCCAGATTATTAGCAGTTGTTATAAAGAAGATATCTGACAAGTCGTAATCAAGGTCAAGATAATGATCTTTGAATGAATTATTCTGCTCGGGATCAAGAACTTCAAGTAGCGCAGAGGAAGGATCGCCACGAAAATCGGTTGACATTTTATCTACTTCATCAAGACAGAAGACAGGGTTTGCTACACCTATTTTTTGCATAGCCTGAATGATTTTACCAGGCATGGCACCAACATACGTCCTTCTGTGACCCCGAATTTCGGCCTCATCCCGAACACCACCAAGGGATATACGGGTGAATTTTCGTCCCATTGCTCTGGCAATGGATTTGGAGATTGAAGTTTTACCAACTCCCGGAGGCCCCACAAGACAAATAATAGGCCCCTGCAGTTTTTTAACCTGAGCCTGCACAGCAAGGTATTCAAGGATTCGTTCTTTTGGCTTTTCAAGACCAAAATGGTCTTCATCAAGTATATTTTCTGCCTTTACAATATCAATTGTGGCCCTGGATTTTTTCCCCCAGGGAAGTTCCAGAATACAGTCAATATAATTACGCACCACTGTTGTTTCAGCAGACATTGCGGGCATACTCCGAAGCTTTTTAAGCTCTTTAGCACTTTTATCCCGAACTTCTTTTGGTAGTTTTTTCTTTTTAAGAGCTTGCTCAAGCTCACCGATTTCGTCAACACCATCTTCATTCTGGCCGATCTCGTTTTGAATAACTTTAACTTTTTCTCCAAGAAAGTAATTGCGCTGGGTCTTCCCCATGCGTTTTTTAGTTCTTACATTAATTTCTTTTTCCAGCTCCGCAAGTTCCATTTCCCTGTGCATAATTTCAAGGATTTTCTCAATGCGTTGGGGAATTGAATCAAGCTCAAGTAGAACCTGTTTTTCTAATGCTTTCAGTGGGAGATGTGAACTGATCACATCAACAAGCTTACCATTATCAACAATCGTCTTTACAGATTTAAGCACTTCACGAGGAATCTTACGATGCACATCGGCAAACGATTCGAATTGTTTCCGTAATCTTCTTACAAAAACTTCTGTTTCTTTCGAATCTCCATCCTCATCTTCCCGAAAAAAAACTTCCGCCTGCAGAAAATCGCCATGTGGAACAAAAGATACAATTTCCGCCTTCCGTTTGCCTTCAACCAGTGCCTTTATAGTTCCATCCGGTAAACGCAGCAGTTGCATAACAACTGCCAGTGTTCCTGTTTTGTATATCTCTTTTTCTGATGGATCATCAACCTTGGAATCTTTCTGGGTTACCAGAAGGATCTCTGTTCGCTTCTCCATGGAGTCTTCAAGTGCACGGATAGATTTTGTCCGTCCAACCACTAAAGGTGCTACCATATGCGGGAATACAACAATGTCACGAAGGGACATAACTGGATAAAGACTGGTTTTCATATATATTTTTCTCCCTTTAAGAGAACTTTACTTTTATTGCTTATAACGCTGCAAACTTTTTATGTCAGCCTGCGCTCTCAAGTTTTTTCTCTTCAGGATTGGTATAAAGCACGACGGGATAATCTCCATCATCAATAACCTGCTCACTGATCACACATTCCTGTACATTCTTTTTAGATGGAAGATCATACATAACATCAAGCATAGCCTCTTCCATAACAGAACGTAATCCACGAGCACCTGATTTTCTCTTCAATGCTTTTTTGGCAATCGCTATTAACGCGCCCTCTGTAAAACGAAGACGAACATCTTCCAGCTCAAACAGGCGCTTATATTGCTTGGTGAGTGCATTCTTCGGCTCTGTTAAGATACGAACAAGATCCTCTTCCTCAAGTTCCTGCATGGTGGCAATTACGGGCAGGCGACCAACAAGCTCTGGAATGAGTCCGAATTTCAACAGATCTTCAGGGCGGACACTGGCAAGCATATCACCGAGTTTGATTGTTTTGTCGCTTTCAACGGTGGCACCAAAGCCGATGGATTTTTTCCCTTTCCGGCGTTTAACAACAGAATCAAGCCCGACAAAAGCTCCACCAACAATAAAGAGCACATTAGTGGTATCAATTTTTACCAGCTCCTGTTGCGGATGCTTACGTCCACCTTTGGGTGGAATAGAAGCAATAGTACCTTCAATTATTTTCAGCAATGCCTGCTGCACACCTTCACCGGAAACATCACGGGTAAGGGATGCGCTGTCTGATTTTCTGGCAATTTTATCAATCTCATCAATATAAATAATACCTCTTTCGGCACGCTCTATATCGTAATCAGCTGCCTGCAACAGACTAACCAGAATATTTTCCACATCATCGCCAACATAACCAGCTTCGGTGAGAGTAGTTGCATCAGCAATGCAAAACGGAACATTCAAGACTCTGGCAAGGGTTTGAGCGACAAGTGTTTTACCGCTGCCGGTTGGCCCAATAAGAATAATATTAGATTTTTGCAGTTCAACAGCATCGTCATCCATGGGGGCATCAATACGCTTGTAATGATTATGGACTGCAACAGAGAGTACTTTTTTTGCAAAATCCTGCCCAATCACATAATCGTTCAGATGGTCATTGATATCCATTGGTTTGAGCGTTGCGGCAACCGCATCTTCTTCATCAGAAACCTGAGCAGCATCTTCATCTTTTACTATCTCATTACAAAGATCGATGCACTCATCACAGATATACACTTCCGGCCCTGCAATTAGCTTGGCAACTTCACCCTGTTCTTTTCCACAAAAGGAGCAGTGGCAGTTCGGGTCATTACTTTCTATATCATCCATACTATTATTCCTCGGAAGGATTCTTTCTTTTATTCAGTACTTCGTCAAGTATACCATATTTTTTTGCTTCTGTGGGGCTCATGAAATTATCACGATCCGTATCCTTCTGGATTTTTTTCACAGTGTGTCCGGTATGTTTTGATAAAATTTTATTGAGATCATCACGCATACGTAAGATTTCCTTTGCATGGATGTCGATCTCCGTTGCCTGCCCCTGATAACCACCCATTGGCTGATGTATCATGATACGGGAATTTGGCAACGAATAGCGTTTGCCTTCAGTGCCGGCAGCAAGAAGCAATGCGCCCATGGAAGCCGCCTGCCCCATACATAATGTGGCGATATCACACTTCACATATTGCATGGTATCATAGATAGCAAGACCAGCAGTAACAGAACCGCCCGGAGAGTTAATATAAAAGGTGATATCCTTATCCGGATCTTCAGCCTCTAAAAACAGAAGTTGGGCAACAATAATATTACTCACGTTATCGTCGACAGACGTTCCAAGAAAAATGATTCTTTCTCGCAACAGTCTCGAATATATATCAAAGGAACGTTCACCTCTCGGGCTTTGTTCCACCACCATAGGTACGAGGTTCATTTCTTTTCTCCTAAAATAAGTACGACCGCAGGAGCATAAAAGCAACTGCAGTCGTGGATTAACCGGGTAGACTAAAAATCGCTTTCAATCAGTCTGCACTCTCTTCTTTGCTTTCCTCTTTCTTCTCTTCTTCGGCAGGAGCCTCTTTTGGCTCTATAAATTTTGCATTGTCGCGAAGAAAAGTGAGGATTTTCTCATTGAGAATTTCATTCATGAATGGGAGCAAATCATCTCTGTTACCGAAGTATTCTTTAACTTTGGCAATGGGCATATTGTACTGATCGCCAATACGTTTAAAGGCGCGTTCCATATCTTCATCCTTTACCTTAATATCTTCAGTTTCTGCAATTTTCTTTAAGATAAAGTCACCGCGAACACGTTTTTCAGCAGTTTCTTTTGATTGTTTGGCAAGATCGTCACGATTGATACCAGCAGCCTCAAGATCCATTCCCTGCTGCTCAAGAGATTTTTCAGTGGTCTTGACCATCTCTTCAACTTCAAAACGAACCAGTCTTTCCGGTACATCAAATTCATGGTTGTTTAAGAGTTCCTGCATGATGCGATCTGTTGTTTCTCCCTCTCCCTGTTTATCTTTTTGTGCCTGGAGAGTTTCGCGAATACTGGTTTTGAGATCATCAAGAGTTTTGAATTCAACATCTACGTCTTTAGCAAAATCATCATTTACTTCTGCAAGAACACGCTCTTTAACATCCGTTACCTTCACACGAAATTCAATATTCTTTCCTGCAAGGACCGGATTATTGTAATGCGCAGGAAAATCGACCTCGTGGCTTGCTTCCTCATCCTTGCTCATGCCGACTAACTTTTCTTCAAACTCAGGGCTTAACTTACCGGTACCAACATCGACAGAATAGTTGTCGTTCTTCACTTCTTTCATGGCTTTGCCGTTGTGAAAACCTTCAAAATCAACAACAATCACATCACCATTTTCAACAGTACGTCCTTCTACAGATTTAAGAGGTGCCATATCCCGACGCATCTCTTCAATTTCTATATCGATTGCTGCGTCGCTGATAGGAGTTGAATCTTTTTCAACTTCAAGCCCTTTGTAATCAGCAAGCTCAAATTCCGGGCGGATATCAATATTGGCAACATAGGTAAAAGTACCATCTTCACCAAAAACGGGTTTTGAAATATCAGGATGAACAACCGGATCGATTTTTTCTTTCTCAATTGCATCAAAGTAGCTTTCCTGAACGAGTTTCTCGCCAACTTCTGCTTCAACCTGTCCCTGATAGTGACGCACAACAACCTTACGAGGCACTTTACCACGACGAAAACCTTTAATTCTGGTTTCCCGCTGAAGCTTGCCATAGGCTTTATCCAGTTGTTTCTGCACGCCATCTGCAGGAAGTGTAATGGTGATCTTTTTTGTAAGCGCGCTGACATCTTCAACTACTACATCCATGCTGTCCGTCCTTATCTATTGTATTAATTTAGCCTGACCGGG
>JAOZLM010000161.1 GCA_029934815.1 Desulfocapsa sp.
GTTGGTGTTTTGATTTGAAAAAGATTGATGGATCAGTAACAATATCCCAGGAATCAGTAGTTGTCACTGCTTCCGGAAAGGAAGAGCGAACAGAAACTCTGGCCATTGAAGTGCCGTATAAAGTGGCACTAAATGATAAAGAAATTGGCGCTTCCATGGTTCTGGCCACTGGCCTTGAAGAGTTTGGCGCAGGTTTTTTATTTGGGCAGGGATATATAACTAAACCCGGCCAGGTACGGGAAGTACTGGTTTGTCCGGAAGGACGACTGTCTGTGCACGCTGATGTGGAAGAGGGCAGTGAACCCAAAGAAGTGATTATCACATCAGGGTGCGGGGGAACCGGAAAAATTTCCAAAGAGATGCTGGAAGGTGCTTTTGATCCGTTAAATGAATGTACCATTACCCTTGATGAGATAAATCAGTTTATTCGTGAAATGTTGGCAAAGTCGCCTTTAGGCCCTGCAACACACTGCATACACGGTTGTGGATTGTGGGCAGAAGGGAAGTTGCAGGGTTTTTATGAAGATGTGGGACGTCATAACGCTGTGGATAAAATTATTGGCGCCATTTTAATGGGGAAAATCCCTGCCAGTGGTGCAGTGTACACCACCGGGCGTTTAACTTCGGATATGGTTTTAAAATGTGCCCGTATCGGGATCCCTATTGTTATGTCCCGCACCTCTCCATCATCTTTGGGGCTGGCCATTGCCAGGCGTGCAGGGGTGACACTGGTCGGGTATGCGCGACATGGCCGGGTGAATGTTTTTAATGCTCCGGAACGAATTATCGTCTAACGCAGACAAGCTGCAAGTAAGTGCCTTGTTGCTTCTTGTGAAAAATTGATTCGAAACATAAGGTCAATAATTTCTTATTTGTTTTTTTATGGAGTAAGGCACTAAATGTACACTATGCTGACAAGTCTACGCGGAAAATTCATCTTTATTTTCATCATCATAACCGTCTCAACAGTTATGATATCCAGTGGTTATGCCCGTTATAAACAGCGAAATTTTGCCCTCGATCGGGCAAAAGAACGGGCAATGGTAAACCTCGAGCTGATCAATGCTGATATTAGTTCTTTGCAGCAGTGGATTCAGCGGGATCTTCTGGTTTTGCGTGATTTGCCGAGTTTACAGTCTTTGATGAACAGCACTGACGCAGACAGGCGTTCCCATGTGCTCAAAATCCTTGAAAAAGAGTTTTTAAACCTTGCTGCCCACCATCAGGTTTTCCAGCAAGTGCGTCTGCTCGACAGTCGTGGCATGGAGATAGTGCGAGCCAATACCAACGGTACCTCAAGCTGGTTAACTCCTGTTGATAAACTACAGGATAAGAGTGACAGGTATTACTTTCAGCAGGCTTTTGATTTGCCTAACGGCGGTATTTATATTTCCCCCATGGATCTGAATATGGAGCAGGGGAAACTACAGCGTCCGCTTCTCCCCGTTATCCGCTATGCCACTCCTGTTTTTGATCAAGATGGCGAAAAACAGGGTGTATTGGTGCTGAATGTTTTCGGCTCTTCTTTTTTAAATCTATTAGCCATACAACAAGACTCACCCCACGGAAAAGAGCACTTTTTTCTCTTAAATCAGGATGCGTATTTTCTTTACCACCAGCAAACAGAAAAGAGTTTTGGTTTTGTGCTGGGACATGAAACAACACTCTTTCAGGCAGAACCACAGCTCATGGGATGGCTTGGGAAAAACCACCGGGATATCTCCATTGCAACTAGTGAGGAGACAGGAAAACAGACCCTTTTTGCCTATGTTCGTATTCCCCTTGGCTCTTTTGAGAACCCGCTTGCGTCTTCTAATGTGGATTCCTCCATTTGTTCCGAGGGAACCTCCCACTGCTGGATCTTGATGACTACCCTTGATGACGCTGATCTGTTACTTGGTTTTAATGAGTATGTGCAGTCGTTTATGCGTTTTACCATATTGCTGGTTGGAGTTTGTGTCATCGTGGCTGTTCTGGTTGCCTGGAGTTTTTCCCGGCCGATTATTTCACTTGCAGCTGCAGCATCAGAGATTCAAAAAGGTGATCTTTCCGCCAGAGCCACAGTATATAGTCGTGACGATATGGGAAAATTCGGCCATCTTTTTAACGCAATGGCTGCAAATCTTGAAAGTACCATTGCCCGTTTAAAGCAGTCCGAATCTAAATACAGACGTCTGTTTGAAAATTCACAAGACTGTATTTTTGTAACCGACGACCAGTGCCGTATCATAGATCTGAATGAGGCTGGAAGAGAGCTTTTCGGTGTGGGGCAGGGTGATATCCCGGAAACACTCACCATCGGTTGCTGCAAACAGGCAAGTGATGAAGGGGAAACGGATGTAAAGGCACAGATGTACGAAACCGGAGCAGTACGGGATACAGAAATAGTTGTCACCCGACTGGATGGAAGCGTACGCGATTGTATTCTTACTGCCACTGCAAGAATTGATAAGGATGGCAATATGCTGGGCGTGGAAGGCGTATTGCGGGATGTTACCGAACTCCGTATCCGTGAAAAGAAAGAACAGGCGCTTCGAAAACGAGTCAGGGAAGAAATTATTCTGGCAGAAGAACGGGAGCGTCGCCATCTGGGTCAGGTGTTACACGAAGAGATGGCTCAAAATCTGGCAGTGGTTAATTTGAGACTACAGGAAGCGGAGCAGCGCTCCTGCCCTAATCATGGCGGTGTTGAGCAGGTTCCTGTCTGCATGGAAAAAGAACTGGTTGAGACCAGAGGTATGGTCAAAGTGATGATTGGCCAGATTCGGACCATGATTTTTGATCTCTACCCGCAGGTTCTGGATGATCGTGGTCTGGTCGCAGCAATGGACTGGTACGGAAACAACTATTCCGGTCGCACAGGGCTTGATGTATCTGTGTATGGCGGTGAAGAAGATCTTGGTTTGTCAGATTCTCAAAAAATTTACTTATTTAGAGCGTTTAAAGAGCTACTTCATAATGCCTGGAAACATGGTGGTGGTACCGAAGTTGTAGCCACCGTGAAGCGGCGGGATAATAATGTACGCCTGACCGTGGATGATGAAGGACAGGGTTTTGATCCTGCGAGCATTAAAGATTTGGATAACGAACTCACGGGAATCGGGCTGGTCAGTATTCAGGAATGGGTAGTTTCCATGGATGGCACTATTAAAATTGAATCAGAAAAAGGAACAGGATGTCGGGTTATTTTGGATATTCCTGTTAGTTAGCAAAATAGTTACCATAACCATTGACTTCCAGTTCTACCTTGTCGTAGACTAATTCAAGTAAGTACTCCTTTTCAAGAGCTTACTTGACCACTTCATATAACATTCACAAAAAGTAAACTGATATGAAAAAAATACCTGTACTGTGTTGCACATTATTCTGTTTTTTGTGTATCTCTTCATCCCTTTACGCTGAAGAGATACGAGTTGGTTATAATAATTTAAGCAACCTTATTGAAAAGCCCGAAGGATCCGAAAAACCGGTTGGGGCTCTGGCCACTTACTGGGAAAATATGGCTGCAGTCATGGGTGTTTCCATACAATGGGTGGGGCCTCTGCCTTCCACACGGGTCGTCAGTTATCTGAAGCATAAAAAAATTGATGCCGTATACATTGCATCGAGAAATGCAGAACGGGAAGCCATTGGACTTTTTCCTGAAAAGCCTATTTACATTAAACAACCCATTGTCTGTTTTCGAAAGGGGAACGTTCCCACAAAAGTAGACTCATGGGATGATCTGCAACTATTGAAGAAGGTAGGGATAGTAAATGGTTACAGGCTGGTAAAGAGTCTTAATCGGGAGTATCCAAATGTACCTTTAGCCTTGATTAAAGATAACGATCCGGTGAATTTTGCTTTGTTAAAGCTTGCAAAAGGGGAACTTGATGCATTTATTTATCCGGGGAGAACGGGGCTTGTTGATTCTATAAAAGAGTTAGGTCTTAGTGGTCAGATAGTTGTTGTGGATGCACCGGTTCCTCAACAGGCATACTTCGTATGGTTTGCATCTGACCGAGAGGATCTTTTGGAAAAATATAACGCTCACCACGCAGAAGTTAATTTTTAGAGTACTGTTGCAATAAGCTCTTCCAGATCCTGTAGATGAAAGGGTTTTGAGATTGCTGCCAGAAAACCATAGTCCTGATAATTTGCCATAACGGGATCGTTGGAATAACCACTGGCAACCACAACTTTTGTATCAGGAGCAATCTTGTGAATTGCTTTCACCGTCTCCTGGCCACCCTGGCCACCAGGGATCGTTAAATCCATAATAATCAAATCGATACTCTTATCTGTTGCCATGCTTTCTGTAAACAGGGCAACTGCTTCATTCCCATTTGCAGCAAAGACTATATCATAGCCGAGGTGTTGTAACATCTGCCCGGCAATTTCCCGTACCATTTCTTCATCGTCCATAATCATAATTCTAGCCTGAACAGTGTGCGTACTGTGCACTACCTTTTTGTCTGCATGCACCGGAGTCTTTTCGCTTTCTGCAGGCAGATAAATACTAAAAGTAGTACCCGCATTCAGGGTAGAGTTAACAACCATAAAACCGTCATGTTTACTGATAATAGAATGACTGACGGCAAGTCCCAGTCCACTACCCGTTTGCTTGGTGGTGAAATACGGGTCAAATATTTTATCCAGAACCTGCTGATTAATACCGCGACCGGTATCTGAAATACTAATCTTGATATGTTTTGTGGGGGGAAGGTTTAGCTGCAAACTCTTTTCACAGGTTAGATTACTTGCTTTGACATCAATAATGCCACCGTCTGGCATGGCCTGGTTAGCATTAATGATCAGATTTTGAACAACCTGTGATATCTGTCCCGGATCTATTTCAACGGGCCACAGGTCATCGTCCCACTGATAGGCACAGCATACTTTACTGCCGCGAAGAACAAAGTCGGCAGATTCTTCAATTGTTTCCTGTATTTTTGCAAGTTCTTTGACCGGTTCGCCACCTTTAGCAAACGTGAGCAGTTGTTGTGTGAGATTACTGGCTCGGTGGGTTGCCTTTTTGGCCTGCTGCATAAGGTTGTGTGCCTCATCTTCTTCTCTTGTAAATCGTAATGCAAGATCAATATTCCCAAGGATTGCCCCCAAAATATTATTGAAATCGTGGGCAATTCCTCCTGCCAGTACACCTACTGATTCAAGCTTTTCAACATTTGCGAGTTCTTTCTCCCGTTGTATTTCAATGCTAACATCCCGAAAAACCAGAACCACACCGATGATCTTGTTTTTCCCATCTTTGATGGGCGCACCGCTATCTGCAATACTTCGTTCTGAACCATCTTTTGCAATCAGTGCAGTATGATTGGCAAGGCTGATGATTTTCCCTGTTTCCATTACTTTACTAACAGGATTTTTACACCGTTCTTTACTTTCTTCATGGATGATTTGAAAAACTTCTGTTAATGGTCTGCCTATGGCTTCTTCGTTTTTCCATCCGGTGAGTTCTTCAGCGATGGTATTGATAAGAACAATATTTCCTTCCATATCTGTGGTAATAACACCATCACCAATACTGCGCAGCGTTACTGTCAGCCGCTCTTTTTCTTCGGCAAGTGCTTTCTGGGTTTGGCTCAGGTCGGCTGTTCTTTCCAGGACCCTGATCTCAAGGAATTTTCTGGCCTCAAGATTAAGTATATAGAGTTGAACGACCCAGGCGAGAAGTAGCAGCAGGATGAGAATGTAGAAATAGAGG
>JAOZLM010000162.1 GCA_029934815.1 Desulfocapsa sp.
GAATATGAAGTTTTTCACCCGAACAAAGGGTATAAATACTTAGCCATCCAAAAGTTTGGTTTTTACGAGCTTGTCAAAATTACTTATATATGGAGCAGAAAACTGTTCCTGCTCAAATTTCACTATACTATCTACACTATTCTGCTTATTCAGCAATAAAATCGTCGCGTCTGTTTTGGGCCCAGGCCATTTCATCCTGTCCATGGAGCAGAATTTTCTCTTCTCCGAGACTTACAGTGCTGATTCTGTCGGCATCAATACCCATGGTAATAAGATATTTCCTGGCACTCAATGCCCGTTTTTCGCCAAGTGCCAGATTGTACTCTCTGGTACCACGCGGATCACAATTTCCTTCTATACGAATTTTGGCACTGCTCTGATCTTTTAAGAAATCAGCATTAACTTTCATTCTTGGACTTTGATCGGGTCTGATTGAATAGTTGTCAAAGCCAAAATATACGGGAAGCATGGGACCTGTGGTTCGCCCTTCCATAATACCAATTGATTGTGACTCCAGAGATTCTTCCTGCCCGATTGCATCCGGATCCTCTACTGGTGCTAAAACCTGTGTATCATCATTTTTACTGCTGCATGCAGATAATGACAAAAAAAGACCTAACAACAAAATACCAACATAGCAAGAACACTTTCGGCTCATATTTCTCTCCTGTGGGGGGGACATCTATTCCTTTCCCAAATATTTGAACGAGTTTACTTTTTTTTGATAAAAAATACCAGACGTTTTGCAAATCCCGTGATAAAGTCTATGGAGACTATTTATTTTCATTATAACTTCTTTTTCACTTGAATAAAAACGTAGTCGACTCTAAATACACATCGGGATATCTTTTCAGAGCCGAACAGGTACATATATCGGTATCTTCATAACTTTTACTTATAAAATAAGAGCATGCAGCCAACCACTTTTACAGACAGCAGTTTTGATCTTAACGACCTGATTGCAACAAATGAATTCGGTTCTTTTTTTGGCGTTTCCCAGTCTGTTTTTGACAATGTATGGAAAGATCTCACAAATCCTGACGGGAATTCAGTGGTCTACATTTCAATGGAGATTGGTGCGGATCCTGATGTTTTTCATCCCATCAAACAAAAGCTGACTGACATTGAAAAAACAGACTCCAAAAACAAAAACATAAAAAACCACATAAAAAAACTGTTTCAAGGCCCTGAAAAGATCCCCTGCTACGGCGGCGGATTAGGCGTTCTTGCAGGAGACACCCTCAAGAGTTTTGCCGACTGCCGGATCCCGGTTGTTGCTGTCAGTCTTTTGTATAGGCAGGGATATTTCTCACAAATTGTCGATTCTAAAATCGGTCAGATCTCACAGACTGTAGCCTGGCACCCTGAAGAAACTCCAGGGCTCTACTTGCTCAAAGATCCGAATAATCCTGAAGAACCTCTTCAGATTCAGATTCCTTTTTTTAATGAGTACGACCATGAGACCATTGCCTCGGCCCAGGTCTGGATGAAAATGGAAGTGAATCACAATCTGGATTTTTTTATCCCTGAACTGCTGCTTGACTTTTCCCTGCCTGACAACCCCTCGCCGATCATTGATGCTGCCGGGCAGCTCTACAATTCAAAGTCATCAGTTATCAAGGCAACACAACGCCGTATGCTGGGCACTGGTATTCTGCCCGTTCTGGACGCCCTTGGAATTACCTCAAACACTCTGCACCTAAATGAACAACATGGAGTAGTTGTTGCCCTGCAGCTTATTGCAGAAGAACTAACCAACGAGCTGAAACATTCTGATTTTACCCGGGCTAGCAATGAGCAGATTGAAAAGGCCGCTGAAAAGGTTGCCGAAAAGCTGGTTTTTACCATCCATACCCCTGTAAAAGCTGGTCATGACCGCTTTAACAAATCTGTTTATGCAGGAATCAGTCATAAATCGTGTCGTCATATTCTGGAACTGCTGGCAAATGATAACGAGTCTCCGCATTCTTATAATTTTACAACCCTTGCCATGCGGGTGAATCGAACCGCCAACAGTGTTAGCAGGTTGCATAGAGACGTAACCCATAAGCAATTCCCTGAATTTGCGGATAAAATAACAGCAATCACCAACGGTGTTCACCACCTGACATGGATCAGTGATGCACGGGCTGAATTATTTGACTCCTTCCAGGAGCTGAGAAACTGGCGTGATGAGCCGGGTGTTTTGAAAAATGCAGCAGACCTGATAGATAACAGCCGATTTCGTACCTATTTGTTACGTGCCTGGGAACAGGATTCTGCCATACTGATTGATTATGTAAACAGAATGTTGCTGGAGCATCGTAATCAGATGGCCAGCACCTGGATTGATCCTCCAAATCACTATTCGACCCTGATCGATAACAGTAACAAACTGTCACCGGAAGTGTTTACTGTTGGCTTTGCCAGACGATTTTCCACCTACAAACGCGCTGATCTCATTTTTGATAATATTGACACGTTATGCAAAATCGCCACAGACAATCAATGGCCGATCAACTTTCTCTTCTCCGGAAAAGCGCATCCGGCCGATGAACCCGGCAAATCGGTAATCAAACTGATCCTTGATTATCAAAAAGAACTGTACGAAAAAAGTAATGGCCTGATCAATCTGGTTTTTATCCCCAACTATGATATGTACATTGCTAAAATGATGATAGCCGGAGTTCATATCTGGCTCAACAACCCTAAACGCCCCCTTGAAGCATCCGGTACCAGTGGGATGAAAGCAGCACTCAACGGTGTGCCAAATCTTTCCATAATGGATGGATGGTGGGTAGAGGGATATCACGACGGACTTACCGGATGGAAATTTGGCTACGAAGGACCGGTGGATGAAGCGGATCTTTCAGAATCTCCCGAAGCTCTCTTATACGCTGAAGATTCCGCTTCTTTTTATCAGATCTTACCTTCTGTTCTTGAAGAATTTTATGAAAGTGAATCAAAAGCACCTTTCATTGATAAAGCTATTAGGAACCTCAGTCTCAATGTTCCCATTTTCAATACCCATCGTATGGCTGCCGAGTACCTACACAAGTATGATTTAAAACTGCCTGAGGCTCAGCAGGAGAGAATGGATAACTTTGCGAAATTATACGATTCCAATGCATAAGAGACACTAGCCCCCCAACAGTAACGAAGCAGATGAAGAGATTTTTCGTAGCCATCAGTTTTTGATTGGAAGATTTCTCTTTATGCTGTAAATTTTCTCAGTCACAAATGAATGTACGTTGAACTGGTAACAAGTCGAAAGCGAAAATGGATTCGCACTGGAGAACATAATGGCCAAAGCTCACATAAGCGCAACCAACGCAACAGACAAAACAATCCGTGCCATCGATAGAAAACGTGAGAGAGAAAGACGTTTTATTCTAAATAAGGCCAAAGAAAATGCTGAAGAGTTTTCAACAAGACTGACCCAGCGGCTGATTGACAGAGAAGTCGTCGAGACCAATTCTGTTCAGGCCTTGCGAGAAGCATTTACGCAGCAGCTGCATGACCTTGCCGGTATGGATGAATTTGATATCCAGCTGAAAGTTGCCCCCAACCGAACACTCATCCAGGATCCGAATATCGTGAGCCTGTATCTCACCCAATACATCATTGAAGACCTTATCAATAACTCAGCCATTGAAGATATTTTTGGCGAAGATATTGATGTGTATCGGGCCGTTGATTCTATTTTCAAAGTACTCAGACCTCCCCAGTGATTCACCCCGCCGGTCAACCTTCCCTCGTTTTTGCTGATAAGGAAGGGAATATAACAGATTTCCCCGACCTTCACGCAGCAGGTATGAGTGCCGGAGATGTTGTTCTGCCAGCTAAAGAGGATTTTATTCCCTTGCCTGCCGGTAGTGAACTGTTTGTTCTCCCCGGACGATTTCCCGTGGGCTATGATCAGGAAAATGGCGAGGCATTACTTGTCGACGAAGATCCTTTTGGTTCAGGCGATGAAATTCAGGCTGTTGCCGCTTTTATGTCACCTGCTCATACAGCGGTTCTGAACAGCGCTTACCAGACGACTGAAAAAGCTCCTCGTTTACCGCTTTTTGCTTATACAGCCGTTGGCTGGTACGACGGAAAATTCTGGACCACTGCCTTTCGCAGTGATGATGATATCCGCCAGGATGCAGACCAGTTTGACCAGCAGACAATTAATCGTAAAACCAGCAAAAAACTTGAAAAGCATAAAGAAAATCGCCTGATTCAACACCTTGGTAAATGCTGCCTGACTTATGGCTGCCCTGCTGCCAGAAACTATTTTTTAGGTCGCTGGGAAGCACCACTTCCCACATCCCCCACCTGCAATGCAAGGTGTATTGGCTGTATTTCCCTTCAGGCATCAGGAAAATGTTCAGCTACCCAGGACAGAATACAGTTTGTACCAACTGCTGCTGAGATATGTGGTGTTGCAATTCCCCATTTACAAACAGCAGAGAAGGCAATTGTTAGTTTTGGTCAGGGGTGTGAAGGCGAGCCGCTTTTACAAACAGACACCATTGAACGTGCAATCAAAAATATTCGAAAAAAAACAGATCGTGGAACAATTAACCTGAACTCTAATGCCAGTATGCCTGATTCCGTCAAACGATTGGTAGATAGCGGACTGAACAGCTTACGTGTGAGTATCAATTCGGCACAGGAAACGTACCACACAAACTACTATCGACCCCAGGGGTTCAGCCTGCAAGATGTTTGCAAATCAATTCAAGTTATGAAAAACGCTGATGCGTTTGTTTCTCTCAACTACTTCATCCTTCCCGGAGTCACTGATTCAGAAAACGAATTCAACGCCTTACGAAAACTTCTCTCCACATTCAAACCGGATCGTATTCAATTACGTAACCTGAATATGGATCCTGAATGGTACCTGCGCAGCATCGCATTTAACCCTTCTGTTAAACCGTTGGGCATGAGACACTGGCTTTCAGAAATTAAACACGAATTCCCCGAATTACAATTTGGTTACTACAACCCTTCAATTCGTTAGGATAGCGTGTTTTTCAATTCCCAGTAAAATTCCCGATATGCGTTTTTCCCAGTGCCACCTTACTTTTAATGCATTTTTTCCTTGAAAAATATTTTCTAACAACTATATTACCCATTCAAGAATAATTACCACTCACCAAAAAATTGTTACCAAGAGGACACAATGCAACTGAATCCACAAATGCGATTAACAACACAGCGCCAAATCATTCTCGAAGAACTTGGCAAAGTAAAATCACACCCTACTGCCAATGAAGTTTACGACATGGTTCGTAAGCGCCTTCCTCGTATTGGTCTCGGAACTGTTTACAGAAACCTTG
Organism: Desulfocapsa sp.; assembly: GCA_029934815.1. Taxonomy (GTDB): domain Bacteria; phylum Desulfobacterota; class Desulfobulbia; order Desulfobulbales; family Desulfocapsaceae; genus Desulfocapsa. The sequence goes on from JAOZLM010000162.1 coordinate 5,310, forward strand.
AGCTGATGTCTGAAACAGGAATCATCCTGAAGCTTGAAGTTGGTGGAACTCAAAAGCGTTTTGATGCTACGATTGACCCACACTATCATATCCGCTGCTTAAGCTGTGGTAAGGTCAATGACATTGAGATTCCTGTTATGGATGAGATTAACAGAACCGCAGCTGACATCAGTCAGTATCAGATTCTTGGTCACCATATCGAATTCTCCGGGATTTGCGGCGAATGCAGTAATCAGGACAAGGAACAGATGGTTAACTAGATTTTTTCCTTACTCGAACACTAAAAAAGGCCTGCCGGAAATTAATTTCCGGCAGGCCTTTTTTTGATGGCGTCGTAAAAATTCTCCATCTCCTTCGTTGCTGCACATTTTCTATCATTACGACGTAC
>JAOZLM010000014.1 GCA_029934815.1 Desulfocapsa sp.
ATGATATCCGTAAAATATCAACGAAAATGCTGAAAAACTGGGGCAAAGAAATACGAAAAGCTGTTGATGATCGCCCGGCGGAAATTCCATTTGTTATTAACAGAATTGAAGGCGAGGTGGATGTATTGTTATTTTCTATGCAATAATACCTTACTTACTTCACACTCAAATTTCCCCTGATGCAGACGCACCTCAACCTGATCTCCTCTTTTCAATTCATTGCTCCTGTGTAATACACTTCGCTTTTCACTTACAGGGTCTATCCTGCTTGAGATAGAATATCCTCGTGCAAGAGTCGCCAATGGGCTTACGGCATCCAGCAGTGCAGCCTGGCGGCCCAGCCTCGCATCCCATTCATCCAATGATCGTTTCAGGTGAAGATGAAGTTTTTCAGTTATAAAAGTCAGTCGTTGCCCCTGGAGGATAAGCCGGGATTGGGGTGAATTGTTCTGGAGCTTTGCGGCAAGCGCGTCACTGCGAATCTGTTCATGCTCAAGTCTCTTCGAGATAACATTTTGTAACTTATCAGTTGCATGATCAAGTCGAAGAGAAACATTGGTGAAAAGAAAATCAAGATCGCCAAGCAGTCTCCTGTTTTGATTAATCCGGTACTGATTGTCTTCAATCAAGCCATGGATTGAACCGGAAAGACTGTTTTTAAATCTTTTGACCTTTTCTTTAAGAATAGACAGGTCAGGAATAAGTGCTTCTGCTGCAGCAGTGGGGGTAGCAGCACGAAAATCAGCACAGAAATCAGCAATAGTAAAATCGACCTCATGACCTATTGCTGAAACAACTGGTACATTAGAGCGTGCTATAGCCCTTGCAAGAATTTCTTCGTTAAACGCCCATAAATCTTCAAGCGAACCGCCGCCACGACAGAGAACCACAAAATCAGTATCAGGGTAGAGCCGGTTTACAGTCATTAATGCATTGGAGATCTCTTGTGCAGCCTCGTTTCCCTGAACACGTACCGGTAATATAGTGATATTTGCCGGATAAGCTCTGTTACGCCAGATCTTCAAAAAATCATGGATTGCAGCACCGCTTGGTGAGGTAAGAATAACAATTTCCTTTGGGAATTTTGTTAATTCCTTCTTTCGCTCAGCTGAAAACAGTCCTTCCTGGGCAAGTTTGTTTTTCAGTTTTTCAAAACGCTGCTGTAAAAGACCAGCTCCCTGAAAATCCACACTGTCAACAATCAGCTGATAATCTCCCCGGGGTTCATAAATAGACAATCTTCCATGACAGACTACTTTTTGTCCATCACTTAAATCCTGCTCAATGTACCTGGCACTTCCTTTAAAAAGTACTGCTTTTAGTTGAGCCGATTCATCTTTTAGTGTGAAATAGGAATGTCCTGAGAACGGAACTTTAAGACTGGATATCTCGCCTTGCACCTTGATAAACCGGTACTTGTTTTCCACAAGATTTTTTAATTCCCGGGTCAGGCTTCCGACTGTATACACGGGATCATTTGTCGTGAAATTCATTTATATTTTCCGCTCACAAAAAAAGACGTTAGAAAAGCTGGAATAATTGGGTTTGACAATAGACATGACTGTTAGGATAGGGTAAATTAGTGTTAATCGTAGGGACTTATTGTCCTGTAGTGGTAGTGAATTCTGCCAAAAAGTAAAGAAAAAAAGAAATCTTGCAGGGAGAAAAAATGAGTGAAGAGAGTCCGTTCAATATAAAGCACGCATCAGAAGCTGCCTATGTCGAGCCAAGTGGCGTGCTGGACCAGTTAAATCTCCATCCGTCTGCCGTTAGTTTTATTCGTGATAACAAACGTATATTGCAGGTTACGGGTGTTGTTATTGTTGTCATGGTGGTTAGCATTTCTCTCTATAAAAGCTATCGCCAGACCAGGCTCGAAAACGGAGCAAGCAACTTATCCATTTCCATGGAAGGTGAGGGTGATACAAAAACAGAAGCTCTAAAACATGTAGCGTCTGAATTTTCCGGCACACCTTCAGCATTATGGGCAGATACAGAGCTTGGCCATATAGCTATGAAAGATGGAAAATATGAGCAGGCTGCTAAACAGTATCAGATTGTAAGGGATACGATTAAAGATTCAAACCCAATGTATGGTTTACTTACTTTTGGTATTGCGCAGGCAAACGAGGCCGGAAAAAAATACGCTGTAAGTTCTGCAATGTACTCCGAATTAAAAGCTGTTGTCGGGTATAAAGATGAGGGCTATCTCGGAATGGCAAGAGTTCTTGAAGCACAAAATGAAAAGCAGAAAGCACTGGCTGTGTATGAAGAATATCTGGGTACTTTTCTTGGTGAAAATGTAAATGAACGTGCAAAATTAATGATTCAGGAAAAAATTACCAGGTTACGCGTACAGGAATGAAAGTAATCAGTACTCCTGCTGCAATTCAACGAATTGCACAGGAATTCCGCAAACAGGGACTTACCATAGGGCTGGTTCCCACCATGGGTTGGTTCCATGAAGGGCATCTTTCCCTGATGCGTAAAGCCAAAGAAAAGACAGACAGAGTTATCACAACATTATTTGTGAATCCCATGCAATTTGGGCCGTCGGAGGATTTAGACAACTATCCTCACGATCTTGAAAGAGACTGTAAACTAGCTGAAGATTGCGGAGTAGATATCCTTTTTGCTCCTGAAAAATCCAGTATGTATTCTGATGGATTTGCAAGTGCTGTCCATGTCGAAGGTCTTACTGATACGCTTTGCGGAGCGTCACGGCCAGGACATTTTGATGGAGTAACAACAGTCCTGGCCAAACTGTTTAATCAAACACTGCCTCATATCGCAATCTTCGGAGAGAAAGACTTTCAGCAGTTGGCAGTTATCAGGCGCATGGTGAAAGATCTTGATTTTCCCATTGAGATATTAGGCCACCCAATCGTTCGTGAAGCAAGCGGGCTTGCCATGAGTTCCAGAAATACATACCTGAAAGATAATGAAATGGAAGCTGCTCTCTCATTATCAGCAAGTATTTCACAAGCAAAAGAGTTTGCCAAAGAAAAGAAGAGTGCTGCTGACATTATCGTGGCTGTTACAAAAAAGATTACAAAGCACAAAGAATGCAGCATTGATTATATTGAAATTGTAAATGGTATAAACTTAAAAAGTTGTGCAAAGATTGACTCCAAATCACAAATTCTCCTGGCGGTTAAAATTAATAACCGCATACGATTAATTGATAACTCACAGCTGTTGGAGAACTGACATGCATCGACAAATGTTACGTGCCAAATTGCACCGTGCCACAATCACAGAAGCCGACCTTGATTACGAGGGAAGCCTCACCATAGATAAAGACCTGCTCGATGCCGTAGGAATAATACCTTTTGAACGTGTAAAGGTTTACAATATTAATAACGGTGAACGATTTGATACTTACGCCATAGAAGGTGAACGTGGAACCGGTGTAATTGGTTTAAACGGAGCTGCCGCCAGAAAAGGTATGGTAGGTGATCTGATTATTATTGTGACTTTTGGATTCTATTCAGAAGACAATCTGGAGAATTACCATCCAATGATCGCTTTATTGGATGAGAAAAACACAATCAAGGAGATGCTGACTAAATAAGGTTTGAAAAACTTGTAAAAAGGTGAAATTGCAGATGGCTAAGTAAAAAACTTCATATTCGAGGAACGCAAATTTGCTGGAGTGAGGCGTACTTTAGTACGTCGTAACGAAAGCCAATTTGCAGAGACGAAGAAGATGAAGAATTTTTACAACGCCATCACTTATAAAATTTGTGGCTACCATATTGCTGGACAAAAGTGTAATCACTGGCCCAGTAAGGGTCGATCTTGTCTAAATGGTAGTATGTGGAGCCGGCAGTAACATCAGTGCTGTTTAGCGCAATATAAACTGCTTGCATGCAGTCTAAAAAAGCTTTGGGATCATCCGGGATATAGGATTCTTTTTGCTGGGTCCAACTAAACTGATAGGGTTGATTGACTACATTTTTAATGGTCAGCTGTCTTTTCACTGCTCTGTTCAAAGTAACCTGAGCAACAGCAACCTGTCCGATTTTCGGTTCAGACCGTGCTTCATGGTATACATTCAGTGTCAGCCAAAGTAATCCTTCAAGAAATGTCATAATAATTCTCCCTGGGTTGATATTGCACTACATTCAATTGCAGGCTGATATCAGCTCCTTCGTCAAATTCTTTCTGAAAAAGTGATAAGAATTTCCGGGGTACAGCAGTTAAAAGTTTTTTTTATGTTCTTATATTTTGGGAAGAACATACACTGTTAATTTTTCTTTGTATACTATAATATTCATTACTAGGCAACAAGACCCTTTAAAAGGTTTCAGATATTTGACAGAATAAGATGGTAAGCATTTAGTATTGCAAAGGTTACAATTCTGCCCTAAGAGAATTACTTATTTAAAAATAGTTAAAGAGACTAGATGTGGCACAAGGCAAAGCTCAAGATACTATCCAGGGTATAGTTGAACGTATTACTTTCCATAATGAAAGTAATGGCTGGAGTGTTCTGAAAGTCAAATGTTTCAATGATTTTGATGTCACCAGCGTAATTGTCCATCAAACAAAAGTGTTTGCCGGAGCCACTATGAAGTTTAGTGGAACATGGTCAAACCATCCTAAATTCGGTCGCCAGTTCACAGCCACCTACTCAGAAGAAAAAAAGCCCGCAAGCAGTGCAGCTCTCGAAAAATATCTGGGCTCAGGACTTATAAAAGGAGTCGGCCCCAAGACCGCTAAACGAATCGTCGCTCATTTTGGAAAAAATACCCTTAACGTATTTGACCAATCCATTGAAGACCTGCTTCAGGTTCCGTTAATCGCAGAAAAAAAACTTATCACCATCCGTGATGCCTGGGAAGAGCATAAAGCCATCAGAGATGTAATGATTTTTCTTCAGGGACACGGTATTTCCACACTTTTTGCCGTTCGAATCTTCAAAAAATACGGTGATGATGCAATCAAATTTGTAACCGAAAATCCTTACCGGCTCGCAAACGATTTTTACGGTATAGGATTTTTCTCAGCCGATAAGGTTGCTTTGTCGCTTGGCATTACGTTAGATGCTCCTGTTCGTATTTTCGCCGGTATCAGGCATATTCTGGCAGCATCAAGAGATCAGGGACATTGTTACCTGTTTCTTGAACAAATCGATGCTGAAATCAGAAAGCTTCTTGAACTTGCCCTTCCTGACTTGCCAGATTTTCTTCAAACAATGGAAGATGAGAACCTGTTAAAAAAACGAATCCTGCCCATGGATAACGAGCAGAATAAGATCTGTTATTATTCAAAAACTCTCTACTACGACGAACAAAACAGTGCTGATTTGCTCCAGCGTTTATGCAGAAACATCAGCACAGATACGAAGAGAGTTTCAAGCTGGATAAAATCTTACAATGATAAACAGGAATTCAGTCTCAGTACGGAACAGATCGAAGCAATTAAAGGTCTTGCATCCAAAGGCTGTGGAATCCTCACGGGTGGACCGGGTTGCGGTAAAACAACCACCACGAAAACACTTGTGTCACTTTTGCTGGCAATGGGGAAAAAAGTACTGCTGGCAGCACCAACCGGCAGGGCTGCTCAGCGCATGGAAGAGGTTATTGGTATAGAGTCTAAAACCATTCACCGACTGCTGGAGTTTCAATATGGTGGTTTTAAAAGAAATCGTGACAATCCTTTAGACACAGATGTATTAATTATTGATGAGTGCTCAATGCTTGATATCTCTCTCTCCGCTGCACTTCTTGCAGCGGTACCAGAAAAAGGGCAACTTCTTCTGATTGGTGATGCCGATCAGCTTCCATCTGTTGGTGCTGGAAATGTATTATCTGATTTACTTCGGTCAAAAAAGATACCAAGTTTTCATCTTCAAACCATATACCGTCAGGCAAAAGAATCCCATATTGTTTCTTTTGCTCACTCAATTAACAGAGGGGAAGTGCCGCATATCGGTTCTCCCTTTAAAAATCCTGATCTCTGGTCACAACAATGTGACTGCCTTTTTATTGATTCTAATGAGGCCACACAGGAACAGCTCCGTGTCATAAAAAGAGCTAAAGAACAGCTTAATATCGATAAACGTGAAGAAAGCTTTGGACAAGATAATTTATACAATGAACAGCAATGTGATGAAACATTTTTAAAAACAGGAAATAGCAATTTAGCAACCAAATATGAACATATTGACTTTGGCCTTTTACAAACAGCAGAAAACAGTGCGGTTGAATTGCGAGCAGTTCTCAAAAAGACACATCCATGGTCATCACTCTATTATGGCTTAACGGCCAGCCAGATAGTTATGCGGCTCTATTCTGATTGGATTCCTAAATATTATGGCAGCGATGCAGAGATACAGGTTTTATCGCCCATGACCCGAGGCAGTCTCGGCACAATGAAACTCAATCAAAATCTACAAAACTGTGTGAATCCGGCCGCACATGACAAAACACAAATCAGCCTTGGCGAACGTGTGTTTCGGGTGGGGGATCGTGTTATACACAGAAAAAACAATTATGATCTTGGGGTCTATAATGGAGATATTGGAGTTATTCATACCATTAATTCTCTTGACCTCTGTTGTACCGTACAATTTTTGTCAGACCTGCGGCTGGTTGAATATCAAAAAGAACAGATAAGTGAGCTGGATCTTGCTTATGGAATAACCATCCACAAATCTCAGGGAAGTGAATTTGACTGTGTTATTATTCCTCTGCTTTCCCAGCATTTTAAAATGTTATTTAGAAATCTCATCTATACCGGATTAACAAGAGCTAAAAAACTTGCTGTGTTTGTTGGAACACGACAGGCACTCGCCATGGCAGTACGAAATGTGGATACAGCAAAAAGACAGACTGCTCTTGCTGAATTACTACGTTGATTATTTGTTTTCATGATTACCACCAAAGCTCAGGTGAATTATGATGGAGTTACCTTGTAAACCGCAGGGTTACAGTAACTTACTGAGAAACGTCCACGCGACTGCGTCGCTGCGGGATCGAAGTCTACGCTTATCTGTTTCTCAGCAAGTCACTGTAACCCTTGCTACTAGCTAATATAAAGTGATGGCATGTCTTCTTGACTGTGCTTTAGTGGTAATCATGTTTGTTTTTTAAACCATCATCCTGTATATTCTCAGCTCCCACTCGTGTCATTCCGGACCTGATCCGGAATCTCTCGGGAAAACACTACTTTTACTAGATTCCGGGTCAGGTAAGCGAAGTCTCCGAATCCGGAATGACCAAACTAAAGAGATTAATCTGGCATGGAATACAAAACAGGTTCAATCGAACGTGTATTAATGATACGTTTTGATGATGGTGACGATGTTTTGGAAGGGCTCAAAAGCATCGTAAAGAAAGAAAAGATACAAAGCTGCTGGTTCCAGATCCTTGGTGGAATCAGACACACAAAAGCAGTTACAGGGCCTGAAAAACCGGTAATGCCTCCGACTCCTGTCTGGTGTGAAGTTGATGGGGCAAGGGAAGCACTTGGCACCGGCTCAATTCATTTTGACGGTGACGAACCACGCATTCATTTGCATGCTGCACTTGGGCATCATGGCGAAACCATGACAGCCTGTATTCGTGAACACACAAAGGTGTATCTGATTCTTGAAGTAATGCTCCTTGAACTAAAAGGACTTAATGCCAGCCGCCCCTGGTTTGACAAAGGCGGCTTTAATCAATTGACTTTTTCCTGAATGGAATACAAAATATCATGGCCGAATATTTAAGCAGATCTGAACAAAAACGAATTTACAAACAAGTGGAAGCCTTGGCACGTGAAGTTGCTGATCTTTCGGACAAAGAACTGAAAAGCTTTCCCGGAGGCCCGGTAATTCACGAAGAAATTCTTGCCACAAGAGGGTTGAAAGGCAGTTCGAAAAACAGACAGATCAAATATCTGTCTAAGGTTTTACGTCAGGGACCACTTGAAGAAATATACCTTTTTGTAACAAACAAAAAAGGGTCTCAATTGCATCAGAAAAAACAGTTCCACGTGGCTGAACGAATTCGTGATACGCTGATCAATGAGGCAGTGGAACTCCATGAGGAATGCCGTAAGGACCAGATCCCTTTTGAACCGGATTGGAACAGCCCTTATATTGGGGCTGCCGTGGAAGAGTATCCAAATTTAAATGAAAGTGAATTGCGAAAAATTATTTATCAATATGTTACCACACGCAACAAACAACATTACCGGGAATTGTTCAGGGTAATGAAAGCGGCGGTGGAACAGAAAGAGCGTTTAGAAAAAAGCTAAGAAGTCATTCTGCTGTTCTCTTTTAAGGCCGAACAGCTCTCACTCCGCCCTTGCTGTCTTTTTTGAATGTACGGACAATACAGCAAGTTTCCCCTGCGTCCCATGCCCCTGCCTGTATTTGACCGTTACCCAGCACGATCCACATTGATCCATCCATCTTCATCTGCAAATCTTTGGCATTGGCGTTTCCAAAATCCATGGAGAAAAAGAGGTTATGTGATTCTGCTTTTGTTGGAATACGCCAGTCATTATGGCCACCAAGAGAGAGTGATTTTACATATTCTTCTGCATCTTCCTTATTGTTAAAACGTTTAGATATACTCTTTTGCCATTGTAACTGGAATTTCTCAGAAAAGATCGTTCCATCACCGTTATTGGTCAGTGTATCATTTGAAAGGGAAGAATTGTTTCCGGCACATGCTGACAGGAAAACAGATAAAACGATGGATATTGCTAAATTTCTCATTGATTCTAAGCTCCAAAAAAAGAGGAATGTAAAAATGGAAAGCAACCAGCTACTACACGGTAGTATATGGTTGCTTGCTTAGAAGTCAAGTGATGAGTGGGGAAGGAATTGCTCGCTTTGCCTATTATTTACAGGCCGTAAACACCGGGAAATATAATAAGCGATGCAAGAACAAGGAGCTGAATAATAATAAATGGCATAACACCTTTATAAATATCAACTGTTCGCACTTCAGGCGGACACACCCCTTTTAAATAAAAGAGCGAAAAACCAAAAGGCGGCGTCAGAAAAGAAGTTTGCAGATTCATAGCAATTAAAATTGCAAACCACATTGGATTGATTCCAATTGTGTCAGCAATTGGCAAAAGAATTGGAACAACTATATAGGATATCTCAATAAAGTCGATAAAGAACCCGAGAACCATAATGCAGAGCATGGAAAGAATTAAAAATCCCCATTTATCACCGGGCAAGCTGGTCATAAAATCTTCAACAATATAATCAGCACCTGTGTACACAAAAACCATAGAGAAAGCTGTAGCACCAATAAGGATGGCAAAAACCATGGCAGTGATTTTCACGGTTTCCTGACAGGATTCCTCAATGATTTTCCAGCTGAGCTTTTTATACATGGCAGCTAGTATCATGGATCCTAATGCACCAACGGAAGCAGATTCGGTGGGAGTGGCAATACCTGCAAAAATAGAACCGAGCACCATAATAATCAAAGTCAGTGGAGGGACAATTGCGAGCAGTGCCTTGCCGACCATTCCTTTCCGGTCTTCCTCATTCACTTCAATTGCCGGAGCAAGTTCAGGACGGAGGTACGAGATAAACAGAATATAAATCACATAGCAGGTTACAAGAACAAGACCAGGCCAGAGAGCTGCTTTAAAAAGATCTCCAACCGGTAGTTGAAAAACATCACCAAGAATAATAAGAACAATGGATGGCGGAATGATCTGGCCTAGTGTGCCTGCAGCACAGATCGTACCTGTGGCAAGCTGTTTTGAATACCCGTACTTAAGCATTACCGGCAGAGAAATAACGCCCATGGCAACAACTGAAGCGCCGACAACACCTGTGGAAGCCGCAAGCAACGTTCCAACGATCACAGTGCTTATGGCAACACCTCCTCGAACTTTTCCAAAAAGCAAGCCCATGGATTCCAGTAAGCGTTCAGCCAGTTCTGATTTTTGCAGTACAATACCCATCAGGATAAAGAGTGGCACTGCCATAAGAATAGTGTTGTTCATAATGCTGTAAATCCGAAATGGCATCATGGAAAACATGAGGAAAAATTCTTCTGCGACCATTGTAAAGCTAGGGTCAGGAAGAAGTTCGATAACAACAGCAATAAGGCCAAAAAGCATGGAGACAGCGCCAAATGAAAAGGCAACCGGATATCCGAGTGAAAGCAGGCAAAGAGCTGCAAAAAACATTACAATACCGGTCATTTTACTGCCTCCCGGTATAGACGAATATTTTGCAGGATATAACCGACAGCACTGAAAAGCAAAAAGCCAAAGGAAAGCGGGATCATCCCTTTGATAAGCCAGCGAAAATGTAACCCGCCCGGATCTTCTGATATCTCACTCGTGATATAAGCATCTTTTACATAATCAAATGAACCGGTACTGATAAGCAGTGCCAGGGGCATCAGAAAACAGATTGTACCAAAAATATTGATCAATGCTTTTTTACGCTGACTAAAGTTATCGTATAAAAAATCAACCCGAACATGACCTTCATCTTTCAGTGCAATGGAAATTCCAAAGAGAAAAATCACAGCAAAGAGGTGCCACTCCATTTCCTGCATACCCACAGACGAATTATGAAATAAATATCGCATCATAACGTCGTAGGATACATTGAGTACCATAAGAAGCAGTAGGAAACCGACGATTTTCGCGAGGATATCAACTGTTCCGTTAATAAAATTTTCTATAGAGTTCATTTGCTGTGAAGATACGTTTTGGGAGTATAAAAAAATCCGCTCCGTCACATAAATCATGACAGAGCGGAAGGGGGGATAACTACAAGACTATTTCGTTATTATTCAACGTCCATACTTGTCTTGATATAGTTGTAATCAGAAATTACAGACCAGGCTCTGGCCTTTTTCATAAAGCTACGTTGAGATTCAAGAATGGTCTTGAATTGCTCATCTTTAGCAGCGTAACTGTCGAGCAGCTCATCTGTGGCCTTCTTCATTTCTTTTAAAACTGGAAGCGGGAAGGTTTTTACCTTAATATTCGGGAATTCAGTTTTCATCTGCTCCCAAGCATTTGCGCTGGCTGCAAAATTCTCATAATACATATCTGCAGAAGCGGCTTTCATGGCAGTTAATAAAATTGCTTTATTTTCAGCAGAAAGCTTCTCAAAGGCACGCTTGTTTACCATGAATTGCATTTCAGATGCTGGTTCATGCCAACCGGTATAGTAAAAAGGAGCTACTTTATGAAAACCCATTTTAATATCCATTCCGGGTCCTACCCATTCAAGTGCATCAATGGTTCCACGATCAAGTGAAGTGTAGAGCTCACCAGCAGGGATATTTGTAACATTTACACCAAGTTTCGCGAAAACTTCACCGGCAAGACCGGGGATACGCATTTTGAGACCTTTCAAGTCTTCAACAGAGTTGATTTCCTTTTTGAACCAACCGCCCATCTGAACACCGGTATTACCACCGGGGAAGTTGAGTACATCAAAACGATCATAAACCTGCTGCATATATTTCATGCCATCATCATAATACAACCATGCATATTGCTCAGCTGTGGTCATACCGAAAGGGATAGTGGTAAAGAAAATGGTGCTTATGTCTTTACCTTTCCAGTAGTAAGATCCTGAATGACCCATTTGGTACTGGCCGCCTTTTACCATATCAAGAATTCCAAGAGGTGCTTTATGCTTCTCTTTTCCCTCAGCACGAATGATAAATTTTCCACCACTCATCTCTTCAACAAGTTTTGCAACTTGTGCTGGAGGAGAGGCAAGGGGAGTAAGGGTGGATGGCCATGTCATAGCAAGCTTCCACTTAACGGTTTTTTCAGCCATTGCAGGGCTAACCATTATGGCTAGTGCTGCAGCGGATAATGCGATTTTTGAAATGAATTTCATAATACCTCCAAAAGGTTAATTTACAATTTCTCTTCTAAACGCCTGATTAATACGATGGTAGTATATAGCAAGGTTTATTTTCGAAAAATTATTACATCAAAAATGAAATAAAAAAAATGTTTTTTTAACCTTTGACTTTTATTTACATTAAATCTTATAACTAATACGATTTACCCTATGTCCTTGTTGTACCTTTTTAAACTACACATAAGCGTTAGAGAAGTAAGGCTGAGGTTTGTTACTAATGAACAATAGCACCACCCCGAATACAATTCACAGGATATGTGAAAAAAACAATATCGATAGAACTGTCTTACAGGGAGCCCGTATTCTTCTGGTTGAAGATAATAAAATCAATCAGGAGGTTGCCCTGGCAATGCTTCATCACCGAGGTATGCTTGTTGATGTGGCTGAAGATGGAAAACAGGCTGTTAAAATGGTCGGGGAGAATACATACGATTGTATTCTTATGGATCTTCGGATGCCTGTTATGGATGGTCATACCGCAACCCGTATTATCCGAAACGAACTAAAATTGGCAACTCTTCCCATTCTTGCCATGACCGCCAAGGTACAGGATAACGATGTTAAAAACGCACTCGATGCCGGAATGAATTGCCATATTCCAAAACCAATTAATCTTGAATTACTCGAAAATGAAATGGCATACTGGATACATCATTCAAAAGGCCAACAACTTTCTGCAAAAGAAGAAAGTAAAGAAATTCAGGACAAAAAAATGCAAGGCTGCCTTGAAAAAGTTGGTGGCAACAATGATCTCTTCCTCAAAGTACTTAACGCATTTTTAGAAAGACATACCAGTGATTATGAACAGGTCGTAAAATTTATGGAAGCAGGCGAGACGAGCAAAGCAATAAAACTTGTTCACGCCTTAAAGGGGGTTGCACCGGTGGTAGGTGCTGATAACTTGCATGAAACAGCAGTTGATTTGGAAAAATTGCTTCTTGCCGGGTCTTATAATGATTCGAAACTTCTTATGGGAAGTTTTAAGATATATCTAGAGAACGCCATTACCTTTATAAATGATTATATCGCTCGTCATCCGGAGTGACGGGATCGCAGAAATCGAACAAAACTGAAGTTCGATGGTAATAAGGTAAATAAATTAGCGAATTTCGTTTGAGTCAACATAGGCATAGGCGCTATGTTTATGGATTGATTCAAAACTTTCCACACTTGCTGAAAACCAGGTGATCTTCGGATCTCCAAGTGCTGAAACAGCAACTTTTCGAACTACATCTTCCACAAACATAGGGTTTTCATAGGCTTTCTCGGTCACATACTTCTCGTCGGGACGTTTAAGTAAAGCCCAGAGTTCGCAGGAAGCTGAATCTTCAATCATGCGAATAAGATCTTCTACCCAGATAAATTTTTTAAATTTTACATTCAGGGTAACTTCTGCCCGTTGATTATGTGCACCAGCTTCACTTATTTCTTTTGAGCAGGGGCACAAGGTTGTAACCGGCACAGTTACAGTGAGAATAAAATCATCATCGGTACCGACTTCACCGGTAAAACTGCAATCATATTCCATCAAACTGCGAGTGCCGCTTACCGGTGCTTTTTTCTCTATAAAATAGGGAAAAGACATTTGCAACCTGGCACTTTCCGCACGTAGACCATTTTTCACTTCATTAAGCAGTTCCGGGAAAACCGTCACACTCATCTCGTCCATATATTTATTAAGAACAGAGGTAAATGTGTGTACACAGGATTGTGAATATTTGCCCGGCAAACTCACTTGCAGAGAAACTTTGGCAACACTGTTTTGCAGACCGCCTTTTTTCTCACGGATACGGACAGGAATCTGAATGTCCTGTATACCTACAGACTGAATCTTCATAGGATAATAAGTGTTTAGCGTAACTGGCTGGAATCGCGAACGCCAAGAGACTGATATATCTCCTGGGTCGCGGCAGAAGAATTCAGGGTGAAAAACTGGATTCCACGAATATCATTATCAATAAGATCTCTGATTTGTTCTGTTGCCCAGTGGGTGCCAACTTTCTCGACGAACGTATCATCCTCGGCACGATAAACAGCTTTTAATAATCTGGCAGGAATTCTGGCGCCACCTGCCAGTTCTGCAGTTCGGATAAGACCACTTTTAGTGCTAACCGGCATAATTCCAGCAATATTTGGAACATGAATTCCTGCAAGTTCACACCGTTCGCAATAATCGTAATAATCTCTGTTGTCGAAAAAGAGCTGGGTAACAATATAATCTGCACCCGCATCAACTTTTGCCTTTAGAAAATCAATTTCCTGTAAACGATTGGGAGTGGAAGGGTGTCCTTCAGGGAAACCGGCAACACCTACACACATCCCTGGAAAATGTTTTTTGATGTAAGCTACGAGGTCGGCCGCATATTCAAAGTCATCTTTGGAGTGATCAAAATCCTCTTCACCTTTTGGTGGATCGCCACGAAGTGCAAGAATGTTTTCAATTCCCGCATCCTGGTATTTTTCGAGGATGCTGTGCATTTCCTCCCGACTTGATCCAACACAGGTAAGATGAGAAACAACTGTTATATTCGTCTGCTCCTTAATACGCACTACAAGATCATGGGTCCTATCTCTTGTCGTGCCGCCTGCGCCATAGGTGACACTCACATAAGAAGGCTCAAGGGGCATTAAATTGGCGATGGTTTCCAGAAGTTTATCAGCAGCGGCATCTTCTTTTGGAGGGAAGAATTCAAAACTAAAGGTAGTCTTCTGGCTTTCGAGCAGGTCTTTGACAAGCATAGTAATCCTTATAGGTGTTATAGTGTTCGTTTCAGCAGTGCCTTCTTTACTATTTTTTTTATTCTTTGACAAGCTCGTAAAAACCTAAACTTTAGTTGGCTAAGTAAAAAACATCATATTCGATGAACGTAAATTTGATGGAATGAGGCGTACTTAAGTACGTTGTAATGACAGCAAATTTGCAGTGACGAAGACGATGAAGAGTTTTTACGATGCCATCATTCTTTCACAAGTTACAATTGATACTTAGTAGTGTCAGCGTGGCGGTGGTATGTGTTTTTTACGTGAAAAGTTTGTCATACAGTGTAGATTGCATGGCTCATTCAATGATTTTGATATAATAGTTAAAGACAATTTAAGATGAGTGAACAGGAAATACAGATACGCATAGACAAATGGCTTTGGGCAGCACGATTCTTTAAAACCAGAAGTCTTGCTTCCAAAGCTGTAACCGGTGGGAAAGTGCATCTGAACGGCCAGCGTGTAAAAGCTGCCAAAGCCGTCAGCGTAGATGACACAATTATTATCCGCAAAGGTCAGCTTGAATTTGAAATTACGGTGCTTGGCCTGTCAGGTAAACGCGGTCCGGCAACTGTTGCTCAAAAGTTATATGAAGAATCATCAGACTCCATAACAAAACGGGAACAGGAAAGGCAGGAACGCTCTCTTTTTTATGCGGGTCAGACAATGCCAGCCAAGCGCCCCGGTAAGAAAGATCGTCGTAAAATCAGAGAATTTATACGCAAATCATAACCACACTATACAAGAGGAACAGAATGGCTAAAATTGAAAGGGCACTTATCAGCCTCACCGACAAATCAGGAATTGAAGACTTTGCAAAAGAGCTTGCTGCGCTAGGTGTTGATATTCTATCCACAGGCGGAACTGCCGCCAAGATGCGTGAAAGCGGAATTGAAGTGATGGATGTTTCCGAATTTACAGGATTTCCTGAGATGCTTGATGGAAGAGTTAAAACACTGCACCCTAAAGTACATGGTGGAATTCTAAACCAGCGCGCCAATGAAGATCATCAGAAACAATGTGCTGAACATGGTTTGAAAAATATTGATTTGATTGCCGTAAATCTATACGCTTTTGAAAAAACTGTAGCTGATCCAAACTGCACACTGGGTGATGCCATTGAAAATATCGATATCGGTGGCCCCACAATGCTTCGTGCTGCTGCTAAAAACTTCCATGATGTAACCGTTATTGTTGATCCTGCTGATTACCCTCAGGTATTAAAAGAGATGAAAGAGACCGGAAATACCACTCTTAAAACCAGATTTCGTCTTGCGGCCAAGGTTTTTGCTTTAACTTCCACCTACGACACAACTATTTCTGCCTGGCTTGAAAAGGTAGATGTGGATAGTAACGATTACTTCAAGTAAAAGGAAAAGTAGATCATGCTAAAGATGGCGGTACTCCTTTCAGGGAGTGGACGAACACTTGACAATTTCCATGAACGTATTCAGGGGAAAAGTCTGCAGGCTGAAATACAAGTAGTAATATCAAACAGAAAAGATGTACTTGGGCTGACAAAAGCTGAGAACTATGGTTACCCTGCATTTCACGCAAAAGATAACGACGCAATCAACACAATACTCGCTGATTATGACGTCGATATTATTGCACTTGCCGGTTTTCTCAAATTGTATCATCCGCCATCTGCACTTGTTAAATCTGTTATTAATATCCATCCATCGCTTATTCCGGCCTTTTGCGGGGATGGCTTTTATGGTTCTGTTGTACACAAGGCTCTAAAAAAACGAGGTTGTCTGGTAAGTGGGTGTACTGTGCATTTTGCCAATGCGGTCTACGATGAAGGTCCTATAATTCATCAAAAGGCAGTAAGTCTCGATTATGAAGATACTCCTGATGATATAGCAGATAAAGTTTTTGCAGCAGAATGTGAAGCCTTTCCGGAGGCAATTAACCTTGTCGACTCCAAAGGAATAGATTTTTTCTGGAACAGAGTGCAGGAGTCACAATGACAAGCAGTACATTACTTAGCAGTGAAGAGATAAAACTTGCTGTAAATCGTATAAGCCTCCAGGTTCTTGAACATAATCAAAGCCTCGACAAGGTATGTATTGTGGGTATTCATACCTGCGGAGTCTTTCTTGCCCAGCGAATACAAAAGATTATAGAACAACAGACGTCCCACCTCACTCCTTATGGGAGCCTCGATATTAATCTATATCGTGACGACTGGTCTTTAATTACCCAAAATCCTGTTGTGAAAACTTCAGATATTAGTTTCTCCATTGAAGGTATGGATATAATTCTGGTAGATGATGTCCTGTTCACCGGAAGAACAATTCGTGCCGCCATGGAAGCCTTGATGGATTATGGTCGCCCCCGTTCTGTGCAACTTGCAATTCTGGTTGACAGGGGAGGGCGCGAACTTCCAATTCAGGCCGATTACGTAGGACTTACCACCACTGTTCGTTCCGATGAACGTATTCAGGTAATGTTTCAGGAAAATGACGGCCGTGATGAAGTCGTTTTACAACAGAGCTAAAATATGATGGCGTCGCAAAAACTCTTCGTCTTCTTCGTCACTTGCCCCGCAGGAAATGCCCTTGGGGTGCAAATTTGCTGTCGTTACGACGTACTTAACTACGCCTCACTCCATCAAATTTGAGCTCCTCGAATATGAAGTTTTTCACCCGAAC
>JAOZLM010000163.1 GCA_029934815.1 Desulfocapsa sp.
ATCACCAAAAAAGATATGGTGGAAGAAGAGTGGCTGGAGATGGTCACCGAAGAGGTTCGTGAATATTGCGAGGGCAGTTTCCTGGAAGATGCGCCTCTTGTTCATGTTTCTTCCATTAGCGGTGAAGGAATTGATGACGTTAAAACTTTACTTGATGAATTTGTAGCCAAACAGCAGTTCAAAGAAGTACACGGACCTTTTCGTCTGCCGGTAGATCGGATTTTTGCCATAAAAGGTTTTGGCGCAGTTGTTACCGGAACGTCAATGTCCGGCAGGTTGAATATCGGTGATGAACTCTGTTTCTACCCAACAGATATGACGGCCAAAGTACGTGGCATTCAGGTACATTCCAAAGATGTGGAAACCGTCGAAGCAGGACACCGAACAGCTATAAATCTTCAGGGTGTGGATACCGCAGTTGTCTCGAGAGGAATGGTCGCCGCCACTCCCGGTTGTCTGTCCCCCGGCTATATGCTTGATTGTGATTTTTTGTATCTTCCATCCGGAAATAAGCCATTAAAACACCGGACGCGTGTCCGGGTACATCTTGGAACCATTGAGGTCATGGGCAGGATTTCGCTCCTTGATCGTGATGTCTTGCAACCTGGCGATACAGCAGGTGTTCAGCTTCTTCTTGAGGAACCCGTAAGTTGCTGGCCGGGTGACAGGTATGTGGTCAGATCCTATTCACCAGTTGCCACAATTGGCGGCGGGGAAGTACTTGGCAATATGCCACCACGCAAACGCAAACGTTTGAATGAACAGGATCGAAATAACAATAAAGCAGCATTCCAGATTCTCTATGATGAGAATGTTGAAAATAAGATGCTGTTATTCTTAAAAGAACGAGGTACCAGCGGACTGACATTTGATGAACTGGCAGTGCGCCTTGGAACTTTCGCCAAACAGTTAAAAAAACTAATTTCGGCTCCCCTCTCCTCGAGAAAAATTGTGGTTGTTGACTCTACTACACAGCGATATCTTGCCAAAAGTGTAAGTGATGCTGTTGAGGAGTTGCTGCAAAAGAATCTTGAAACATACCATAGAAACAATCCGTTACAGATTGGCCTTTCTAAAGAAGAGCTTCGTTCGGGGCTTGGGCACAATATGGACGGAAAAGTGTTTCAGTTTTGTTTAAACGAGTTGCAGAAAAAAGATCTGATTGTGCAGGAAGAGTCTGTTATTCGCCTTGCTTCGCATCAGGTTGCCTTACAGGCGGATGAAAAGAAGCTGCAACAGGATCTGGAAGACTGGTACCGGAAGAAGGGTTTAAAAACTGCCACCATCCGTGAAACCATGGAAGAGTTTGGTGATTACCCTGAAAGTTTGGTGAAAGAAGTCTTCGGTCTTCTGCAGCGTGAAGAGAAGTTGTTAAAGGTGAGTGAAACGCTCTATTATAATGCTGCAGCCATAGCCATACTCAAAAAAGACGTAACGGCTTTTATCGAGAAGGAAGGGGAGATTGATGCTCCAAGATTTAAGAACCTTACCGGTTTAACCCGCAAATTTTCCATTCCACTGCTTGAATATTTTGATCGTATAAAACTGACTATTCGGGTAGGTGATATTCGAATTCTTCGAAAGTCCGGTAGCTGATATTGTCCACCATTCTGTCATTCCGGACCTGATCCGGAATCTTGTAAAAATAGCTTCTTCCTTAGAAATTCCGGATTAGGTCCGGGATGACAAGCAGTAACTGAGTTTCCGTGGGAATCAGGAGCGTTTTTATTGCAATAAATCCTGAAGCAATGCTTTAAAGTGTTTCAGATCAACAGGAAGGATATCAATTTCCACCTGAGTCAGATCATAAAATTCCATAATCTGCTCATCATCCAACGGATCCACACCGGTATCCAGAATCAATATTTTATTGTACCAGCCAAGATTTACACGGGCATCAGTCACTGACCACTGGCCATCGGCGATGGACTGATTGATCATACGAATCCATGAAGGAGTCATAAGTGATGTTCGGTTTTTCTGTAACTCTTTGGTAAGTTCACGGCCAATAAGCATATCAATACAGTTTCTGGCCTGAGGAATCTTCCCGTTACAGTCCTTAACCACTTCAGTTATATCACGTTTGCCTTTGCAGTGCTTCCCCACAAGAAAGCGAACATTTTGAGTGGCATTTTCTGCATCTGCAACTTTTTCCACTAACTGTTCTTCCATCATCAGAGGATTGTTGTGGATGGTGTAATGCATATATTTGATGGTGGGAGCAAGGTTCAATTCCTGAAGAACCGTTTCCAGTTCTCTTTGGAAAATAGGACAGGCAATAATGCAGGTCTCTGATTGTGGTGTTTCGGATGTGTCGCGCAGAGATTGAGGATTTTCTTTGTGGTCTGCCAGTGTGTTTTGCATATATCCGTGTTTTGTGATGGTTTGAAGTTGTCTGTGATGTACCATCATTGAGTCCATGGGACAAATCAATAGTGTAGATGCTTTAGTACAGTAAATTAGATTATTATACTTTTTTCCATTGAAGTTGCAGGCATGTTGAACTGTTAGCGCGGATGCGGCAGCTGTGATCAATCCGTAAACCAACAACTGCAACTATTGTCTTGTTTGCCAGAAGGACTGGATAATTCTTTTTTTCTGTAATGGCTATTTTTTGATCGGTTAAAAAACGGGAGATTTTTTTGGATCCGGGACTACCAAGAGGATGGAATGTCTCGCCATCAAGATGGTGGCGGAGTGTGAGCGGAAAGGATACTGATGCATCATCCAGAATTTGTGTGTTCGTCTGTAGCAGCATGGATTCATGAAAATCAGTTTGGCGGATGTGTAACTCGAAACCAAGTTCAGGAATAACGTAGGTTCCTGGAGTCGGGATTGTGATTGTTGCAAATGATTTGAGTGGAACAGCCGAACCACGGTATCCAGGTTCATTGCTTGGGTAGTGAAAGAGAATATTTTGTTCTTGTTTGATTGCCCGCAGGCCATTTGCCAGATGACTTTCAGAGCCATTTTGTAAATTGACAAGATTAAGTAAATTTGAAATCTGTTTAAAGGATGGTTTCGCTGACATCTGCCAGCAAATCTTTTCAAAGAGTCTTCGTTTTATGGCAATATCTTCGCTGCTGATAGTGCTGAGATGAAGTGTGAGTTGTTCTTTGTCGGAAATGCAGGATTGCTGAAATACCTTTTCACTAAGAGAATCCAGCAACCTGTTTTCTTCAGCCAGGATAGAAGCTGTCTGAATAAGTGTTTCCCGCATGGATGGATTGTAGCTTTGCTCAAGATTTGGCAACAGATCCCGACGGATTTTATTACGAAGAAAACGAAGGTCACTATTACTGCTATCTTCACAGTACGAGAGCTTCTGTTTTTTTAAATAGTCACGAAGAGCCTCTTTAGATTCATTAAGTAGTGGACGAATAATAAATTCATTTTTTACTGCCATCCCACTGAGACCGGCAGAACCACTTCCTCTGATTAAACGCAGTAATACCTCTTCGGCTTGATCATCACTGGTATGTCCAACAGCGATACATTGTGCATGATATTGTTCACGAATATTTTCAAGTGCTTGGTAGCGCAGATTTCGTGCAGCTTCCTCAGGTGAACATTTTCTTTCTTTTTGTTCTTTTGTTACATCAACTGAGAATGCAACAAAAGTAGCAGAACATTCGTTTGCAAGTGCCTCAACCAGTTTTTGCTCGGCAGGAGTTTCATGCGGACGAAGACCATGATCAACATAAACAGCAATTCGTTTATTCTCGGAATACAACGCAGAAAGGATATGGAGCAATGCAACAGAGTCAGAGCCACCGGAAACAGCAATTACAATGGCCTGTTTATCGTTAACAAGCTCCTTTTCCAAAAGAAAGTGTCGGATCCGTTTTTCCAAAAGTCTCGACCAAGTTGCCGCTCTAGTCATTCCGGACTTGATCCGGAATCTTTACGTGATCGGCCAGTTGTTAGTATCAGAAACAAAAAAAGGCGAATTGAGAATCACCTCAATTCGCCTTTATAAAAGATTTTCTCTTTAAGTGCTGTTATTCTTTTAATGCTGAAAGCAGTTTCTGAATAGAATCTTTCGCATCACCAAAAAGCATCATGGTGTTATCCTTAAAGAACAACTCATTTTCAATTCCCGCAAAACCAACATTCATAGAACGTTTCAGCACAACAACAGTTCGTGCATCTTCAACATCCAGTACAGGCATTCCATAAATCGGGCTGCTTGGGTTTGTTTTGGCGGCAGGGTTCACAACATCATTGGCACCAATAACAAGAACCACATCAGTTGTGGAAAAATCGTCGTTGATATCTTCCATGGCAAAAAGCAGATCGTATGAAACATCCGCTTCCGCAAGGAGCACATTCATGTGTCCAGGCATACGACCGGCAACAGAATGGATTGCGTAACGAACTTCGATGCCCTCATCAATGAGGTAATCACCAAGTTCACGAGTCACATGCTGGGCTTGCGCCGCAGCCATGCCATAACCGGGAACGATAATAACAGATTCTGCATTTTCAACGGCAATGGCAACATCTTCAACGTCAAAACCTTTCATGCTTCCTGTTGGCCCTTCACCATCGTCAGTCACAGAATCATCTATGGAACCAAATGCACCAAACAGGACATTGGCAAGAGAGCGATTCATCGCTTCACACATGATTTTGGTAAGGAAGAGTCCGGAGGCACCAACAAGAGAACCCACAATAATAAGTGCGTTGTTGTTCAGTGCAAAACCCGTCATGGAAACTGCAAGCCCAGAGTAGGAGTTAAGCAGTGAAACAATAACCGGCATATCTGCACCACCAATCGGGATGACAGCCAGCACACCAAGAACCAATGCCAGAACAATAATCATGACAAACGCAAAGGTGTTGGCAGGGTTCTGGAAAACCAGGTAGGCAAGGATAAATGTTAAGAGCACAATACCAGCATTAACAACCTGCTGGAACGGATAGGTAATGGGACGTGTTGAAATAATACCCTGTAGTTTAGTGTAGGCAATGATTGAACCAGTAAAGGTTAGCCCGCCAATAATCACGGAGAGGAGCAGGGTGATCATAGTGAACCCTGCAAATGCTCCGGTATGGCCATTAAATTCTGCCATGGCAACGAGTGCAGAAGCTGCGCCACCACAACCGTTAAAGAGTGCAATCATCTCAGGCATTGAGGTCATCTCAACCTTAACCGCAGCAGTACCACCAATAGCAGCACCAATAGCCATGGCGATGATGATCATGGTGTAGCCAAACATATCAGGGGAAGCCAGTGTTGCAATAATTGCCACCAGCATTCCAGCCATGGACAGCTTGTTGCCAAACTTGGCTGTGGCCGGAGAACTCAGATTTTTGATACCGAGCATAAATAGTACAGCTGATATCAGATATACAAAATCGATAATATTAACAGTAGACATAACTTAACTCTCTGGTTGTACTATTCTTTTTTCTTCCGCTTCTTTTTCTTAAACATCTGAAGCATTCTGTCCGTTACCATATACCCACCAACCACATTGACACTGGCAAATATAACAGCACAAAAACCAAGAATGGATTCTGCGTCAAAGCCTTCTGGCCGTCCAGTAGCAAGTAATGCACCAAGGATAGCAACACCGGAAATGGCGTTCGATGCGGACATAAGCGGGGTGTGTAAGGTTTGCGGCACTTTTGAAATAAGCTCGGCCCCTGCAAAACAGGCCAGTACAAAAATGGTCA
>JAOZLM010000164.1 GCA_029934815.1 Desulfocapsa sp.
AATTATAGCTGTTTTACGATATACCATCCTGAGATTGCCCGATGGTGGATTGCTGGATTCTTACCCACCAAAGCAATGCGCCGCCAATAATCATCAGCATGCTGAGGAATTGACCCATGGTCATAAGTCCCAGTAAATAGCCTATCTGTGTGTCCGGTTCCCGGAACAATTCCACCAACATTCGAAGTACGCCGTAGCCAATAAGAAAGAGACTGAGCATGCAGCCGTGGGGCCAGTTTTTGTTTCCTGACCATGGTTTTGCTTTTAGAATCCAGAGGAAAGTAAAGAGCAGTGCACCTTCAAGGAATGCTTCGTATAGCTGGGAAGGGTGACGTGGTAACGGGCCGCCGCCGGGAAAGACCATCCCCCACGGAACATCCGTTGTTCTTCCGAAAAGTTCTCCGTTTATGAAATTCCCTATTCTGCCTAAACCCAAACCGACTGGAATCGTAACCACGTAGAAATCGGCACAAGTCCAGAAATCAAGTTTTTTGATTTTCGTGAAAAGAAAACCGCCCACAAGACATCCAATGGTGGCACCGTGAAAGGACATCCCACCCGTCCATGTGGCAGGAATTTCAAGGGGGTGAGCCATGTAGTAGGAAAAGTTGTAGAAGAACACATAACCCAGACGCCCGCCAATAACCACCGACAGGATAAGAACCAGATTGAGATTTTCAAAATGAGGTTCGAGATCTTTATAGGAAAATTTTTCTATCTGTTTCTGAACAAGGAAGTAGCAGGCCGCAAAACCAAGGACATACATAAGCCCGTACCAGCGTACATGCAGCGGGCCTAATGAAAATATTATCGGATCAATCTGGGGAAATGTCATTGCAGTCTTTTTAAGTGTACCTGAAGCACTGAAATTGCAGCCGGTGTAACTCCTGAGATGCGTGAGGCCTGCCCAAGAGAACGAGGCCGGACGGCGCTTAACTTTTCAACAGCTTCATTGGAGAGACCGGAGAGTTCTTTGTAATCGATATCTTCAGGAAGGCTTAATTTCTCCATCTTTTTGAAACGTTCGACCTGTTCTTTCTGCCGTTTAAGATATCCTGCAAATTTTATTTTTAGCTGGATTTCATCACAAACATTAGATGCGAGCAGAGCCTTAACCGACTCGTGTTTTTCAGGTGGCTCAACAGGCAGTAGAGTCAGTTTCTGTATGGTAATTTCTGGTCTGCGTAAAAGATCTGCCAGGCTGCACTTTTGTTTCAGAGCGGTTGAACCTTCAGCTTCTAAAATTTTGTTGGTCTGCGGGTTTGGCTTTACGTAAATTGTGCCCAGCAATGCGGTTCCTGCCTCAAGATTTCCCTGCTTTTCTTCAAATAAAGCGAACTCTTCGTCGGATAATAATCCTATGGAATGCCCAATTTTACAGAGTCTGCTGTCAGCATTATCTTCGCGAAGCAGTAAACGATACTCGGCGCGGGAAGTAAATAGCCGGTATGGCTCTTTTGTGCCGCAGGTTACAAGATCGTCAATTAAAACTCCAATATAGGCCTGTGCCCGATCAAGGATAAGTGCCTCCTTGTTTTGTATCTTATGTGCGGCATTGATTGCAGCCATTAGTCCTTGAGCTGCTGCTTCTTCATAGCCGGATGTTCCGTTAATCTGGCCAGCCAGAAATAGTCCTTCAACCCGTTTCGTTTCAAGATTGGGCCCAAGTTCCAGAGGATCGATATAGTCATACTCGATTGCATATCCGGGACGAACTATTGTTACATTTTCAAGACCTTTAATGGTGTGTAGCATTGCCAGCTGGGTTTTAAGCGGCAAACTGGTGGGTAAACCATTGGGATAAATCTCTGTGGTGTCTAAACCCTCCGGTTCCAGAAAAACCTGATGCCGGTCTTTCTCTGGAAATCGCATCACCTTATCTTCAATGGATGGGCAGTATCTGGCACCGATCCCCTCAATAATTCCTGCATACATTGGAGACTGATCAATGCCAGCCCGAATAGCTTCATGGGTTTTTGGATTGGTGTACGTGATGTGGCAGGGGCGTTGGGGAAGCACATAATCACCCTTGCTGCTGAATGAAAAATGTGCCGGTGGTTGATCGCTGTGCTGTTCTTCAAGCTCAGAGTAATCGATGGATTTGGCATCGATTCTGGGCACGGTACCGGTTTTCATGCGGCCCATGTTAAAACCTGCTTCCTTAAACCAGGCTGCAAGGCTGGTAGAGGGCGTATCTCCCATACGTCCGGCCGGAAAATTTTTCATACCGATGTGGATAAGACCGTTTAAAAATGTGCCGGTGGCGACCACTACTGCTTTTACACGTATCTCTTCATCGAGGGATGTGCGGATTCCGCAGATTTTCCCCTCTTCTATAATAAAAGAATCAACAACTGTCTGACGTATTTCAAGATTCTCCTGAGCTTCCATCACCGATTTCATACGCAGCCGGTAGAGCAGACGATCAGCCTGGGCACGAGATGAACGAACAGCCGGGCCTTTGGAAGTATTTAATTTACGAAACTGAATGGAGGTGGCATCAATGTTTTTTGCCATCTCACCGCCAAGGGCGTCGATTTCACGCACCAGGTGTCCTTTGGCAAGCCCGCCAATGGCAGGGTTGCAGGACATGGCACCGATGGTATCCACATTAATGACTGCAACCAGTGTTTTGCAGCCCATTCTGGCAGCGGCAAGTGCTGCTTCGCATCCAGCGTGTCCGGCGCCGATTACTACAATATCGTATTCGTCTGTCACGATTCCTTCTTCCATGAAATGATTGCCCAACGTGGTGGTGTCGCACGTTTTACGATGCACTGCCCGTCGTCAGATTGTCGACTGTTACGTAGGATATATTGTTGTAAGTTGTTTTCTTCTTCTTTGGTCAGGTCTTTAAACATCCAGCAGTAGGATTCCATTGCTGCTGCAATATTTTTATAGGTGGTTTCCGCATTCAGACTGATAATATCTACACTGCAATGGATACCCATACTATAGAGAGTGTTGACAGTATAAATATAATCAGGCCCTGAACGGAAAGGACGGTCAACTGCTTCAAAGGCACCTTTGTCAAATGGGGTGTGGCCAATTCTGTCTACCACAAACACATAAGCACGGCTGTAGTTATTAAGTTTAGCTAAGGATTCCTGAAGGTCAGGAACACTAAGAGAACGTGAAGCAATGCAGATATCGTGCTGCGGCAGGTCAAACTGCTCCCAGTTATCGGCCCACGAGCCATTAATGGTGCGGATATTCTCCACTCCCTGTCTGGCCGCTTCTGTTTCAAGGGCGTCGAGCATGCCCTGTGAATAGTCGAGTGCTGTAACAGATTGTGCTAGTTTTGCCAGAGGTAACGATAATGTTCCCGGTCCTGAACCGGCATCAAGCACGGTGTAGTCTTTTTGCAGGGGAAGTTTTTCAAGCACAAGGTTAATAAAAGGGGATGTACTGTTTCGCTTGGCAAAAGAGGGGGCTTTTTTATCCCAGTCTTTAGGTCCCTTTGCTGTCCAGGATTTTTGTTCTCTGGCGTTTTGCCAAAGCATCTTCCAGTCAATGTCGTTGTAGGTGATTTTTGGGTGCATAATAGAGATCGAAGATATCATACCAAAATTGCTTCTGCAACTCCTGAACCGAAAATGTTTGACACGGTATGCTGAATATGGTTAATATTGTCTGTTCTGATGACTTTACGCCCTGCGAATAGTTGAGATTCAGTGTGCAGGTTGTGCAGGGCAAATACAATTCCGGTTATCGTGGCGAATCTCTGTGATAAAAATCGGTGTGAAAATAATGAATATTCCGCAAATACAAGCGGAAGGAGTAAGAAATGAGTAAACGTACCTTCCAACCAAGTAATATAAAGCGTGCACGTACCCACGGATTCCGCTCTCGTATGTCCACCCGTGCTGGTCGTGCAATTTTAAATGCCCGTCGTGCTAAGGGACGCAAGCGTCTTTCTGCCTGATAACTTTGTCGCAATATAAACTCCCGAAAACTGCCTTAGTTCGTAAGGGGCGGGAGTTTGATAAGGTTTACAGACAGGGGAAAAGATGTCGTGGTAACGGCTTTTCCCTGATCTTTATCCCCAATGAACTTGGGTATAACCGGATCGGGATCAGCATCCACAGAAAACTCAAAGGGGCAGTTAAACGAAACCGAATTAAAAGAATTATTCGTGAATCGTTTCGCCTTGAGCGGCTTCTCTATCCGAAATGTGCCGATATCGTTTTTGCGGTACGGCCTGATTTCTCCATGACTAGCCCAGCGCTGATATCTTCCTCTGTTGCTCTCCTGACCAAGTAAGGATATGTAATTTGCAGCAGAACAGGTCTCTTCATCAAATTTTTTTCTCAGCAGTTCGAGCGTTTGTAACGTGGATCTGTCTGGGAATTATTAAGGGGTATCGCTATCTGATTTCCCCGCTTTTTCCCCCCAGTTGTCGTTTTACGCCAACCTGTTCCTGTTATGCCGCAGAAGCTATTACCTCACATGGTCCTGTAAAAGGGATTTTCTTTGCCCTTGCCCGAATAGTACGTTGCCACCCCTTTTGCAAGGGGGGCTATGATCCCGTACCACCAGTGAAAGGTGGTTGTTCAAAACCTCAATGCCATACGTAGTCTGGCACTGTTATTTCCTCTTATGGTAAGTAAATGGATATTTATAGAACTTTTTTAGCAATTATTATCTCGTTTTTGATTCTTATCGGATATCAGTATTTTTTCGTGGGTTTTGGCCCGACGGAAGTTCCGGTGGTTGACAGTATTACCGAAGAACAGTCAGTTGCTCCGGCAGCTCCAGCGACAGCTCCAGCTGCAATTGTTGCTACGCCTGCTGCTGCAAGTGCACAGCCTGCAAGCCAGGCGATAATGGAACGTCCTGATAGAGATGCGCGTACTCTGTTAGTTGATACTGATTTTTACACAGCAACTCTCAGCGAAGACGGTGGCTCTATAAGCAGTTTTGTGCTTAAAGATTACAAGGAAACAAACGAACCCGATTCGCCTGGAATGCAAATGGTTAAAGTGGATGGCAAGCAAGGGTATCCACTGGAATTTTCCTGGGGAAGTGTTGCTCCTGTTGCTACTTTTTATGCAGCTGACAGTGACGAGGTACGATTTCAGGGTAATGAAGCAAATCTCGTGATGACGGGACATGGAAACGGTCTTAAAATTGAGCGGAACTACAGCTTTTCCAAAGATTCCTATCTGATGAATCTTGTGGTTCGGGTGAAGAACGTATCTTCCGGTGTTTTGCAGGGTGCTGCAGCTCTGCACCAGACTGGGACACCGTTTCGTGAAGCAACTGCTGCCAATCGATTTCTCTTTATAGGTCCGGCCTATTGTGCTGCTGATTCTCTGGAAGAGGTTGATTCTGATGATTTTGAAAATGGACCTCAGACTATTACAGAACAGATGGATTGGGCAGCCTACGAAGGCACTTACTTTATGAATGCCATACTGCCTCATGCGGAAAGTATGCAATCTCTTACTATGGAGTCAGGCGGTGAGGATATCGTAAAGATGTCTGTCAACAGCACTCTTGATACTCTACAGCCGGGCGAAGAAAAAGTTTACAGCTACCAGCTCTATTTTGGTCCTAAGAAACTCGATATTTTAAAATCTGTTGGTTCCAATCTTGAGAAAGCTGTTAACTTCGGCTGGTTTGATGTTATTGCTCAGCCCACTTTGTTCCTGCTTAACTTTTTCTACGG
>JAOZLM010000165.1 GCA_029934815.1 Desulfocapsa sp.
GTCACCACTGAAGAAGTCTCCGGGATAATGAAAATCTGTTCAGCTCATCAGATTCCTGTCACTGCCCGCGGTGCAGGGACCAATATCTGTGGGGCTTCCATTCCTGTCAAACAAGGAATTGTTCTTTGTTTCTCAAAAATGAACCAAATATTGGAAACCAATACCAAGGACAGGTATATCATTGTTCAGCCTGGAGTGATCAATATTGATATCCAAAAAGCCCTGGCACCATTCAAGTTTTTTTACCCGCCCGATCCGGCCTCAATGAATGTTTCAACCATTGGCGGTAATGTCGCCCAGAATGCCGGTGGGCCAAGATGTTTAAAATATGGTGTTACATCTGACTATATTCTTGGGATGCAGGTTGTTTTGGCATCAGGGAAAATAGTAGAATTTGGCAGCAGAAATGTGAAAGATGTAACAGGGTATCGATTGTCAGGCCTTTTTTGCGGATCTGAAGGAACCCTTGGCATGGTAACTAAAATTATTTTACGTGTGGTGCCTCTTCCGGAAACAACTAAAACCTTATTGGTCACATTTGATAATCTTGACCATAGCGCCCAATCAGTATCTGACATTATAGGGTCTGGAATCATTCCTGTTGCCATGGAACTCATGGATAAAACAACCATTAACACCATTGAAGATTCAGCAGGACTTGGATTGCCCGTGGAGGCTGAGGGAACGCTTCTGATAGAAATTGATGGTGTAAAAGAGGCCTGTGAGAAAGAGGTCGCAAGAGTTATTGAAAAAGTTAAAGCAAATGGTGCAACCTCTGTCCAGGAGGCAAAATCCGATGACGAACGGGACAGGTTATGGCAGGCCAGAAGATCCGCTTTTGGTGTTTTTGCACAGCTTGCACCTGATATTGTTACAGAAGATGTCACAGTTCCAGCTAGTAAAGTTCCTGTCATGATTAGGCGGGTTGAAGAAATTACTAAAAAGTATGGTCTAAAAGTAGGCGTTCTTGCCCATGCTGGAGATGGCAATATGCACCCATTGATTCCTGCAGATAAAAACAATAAGGAAGAATGGGAGAATGTTGAAAAAGCTTTTGTTGAGATTGCGAAGGCGGCAATAGAGCTCAATGGTACACTCTCTGGAGAACATGGGATAGGCCTGGCCAAAGCCCAGCTTTTACCCCTTGTGATGGATCAGGACTCCATAGAATTCATGTCTGTTATTAAGAAGGCTGTTGACCCTGATGGGATCCTTAATCCTGGAAAATTCGTGTAATGAAAGTAAAATCACTTCAAAATTGTGGGCGGTGCGGATTATGTCTGCAAGTATGCCCTGTTTATAAAGTTTCCAACCAGGAAGAAGCTTCACCACGAGCAAGACTTCAAGTAATCAAATACTATAAAAATAACAATCTTGAATCATCAACCGGCTTAAAGGAAATTATTTCAAAATGTTTGATGTGCGGCAGTTGTAAGGCCATTTGTCCATCTGGTATCAACCACTATTCTCAGTTTATGGAAATGAGAACAGCAATGGTCAAGGATCATGGCGAAAAACCAGTTATCAAAAGCCTTGTTTACCTTCTTGCAAAAGAGTCGAGGTTACAACTTGCTGCAGGTGCTGCGAAGATTGGGCAAAGACTTATCCCCCAGACTTTTATTCAAAAGTACAATTTAGGAAATATACCTTTAAAACGATTTCCTGAATTAAATAAAAAACCATTCAGACAGGCTGTACCTGAAATAATTCATCCGGAGAACAGTAAAAAAGGAACGCTCCTTTACTTTACCGGATGTGCAACAAACCATGCGTTTGATGAAACCGGTTTTTCAACAATCAATATTTTGAAACAGATGGGGTATAAGGTTATTATACCGAAAAAGCAGACCTGCTGCGGTATTCCCATGCTTTTTCATGGTGCGGGAGAAAAGGCTCATAAAAACGTTTTAATTAATATTGAGTGTCTGGATCAAAAAGATATAAAAGCAATCATTGTTGATTGCCCGACATGTGGAAGTGCTCTCAAAACTGAATATCCTGAACTTCTCGAACGGCTGGAGCAGGATAATGGTGCAGCAAACAGGGTTGCCTCTAAAGTAATCGATATCATGTCGTTTATTTTACAGGAATCCGGGGATGACAATTTTACTCAAGCAAAAGAACCTGTTCGAGTTACGTATCATTTACCCTGTCACCTGAAAAACAGCCAGAAAACTGCCAATAATACTGAAAAACTATTAGATGCACTTCCATGGATACGATATGACAAAGCCATGGATGTTGCTGACTGCTGTGGCGGTGGCGGCACATTTTTCTATGAATATCCTGAAATTTCCAGGCAGATGGTGGAGAAAAAAATTAAAAATGCCACAGATACCGGAGCAGATATCTGGTTGACTGACTGTCCGGTTTGTCGAATCAACCTGTCAGGAAACTTAACTGAAAAAGATACTCTAACGGTACAACACCCTGTTCAACTACTTAGTAATGTTCCCTTTGGGAAATGAACCATGGAGAGGAACCAATCTGTAATGGTTAAAATATTCACGGGTTGTTCTTGATAGAGCATGGTGCTCTTCTTATCATGCTGAAATAGTAAGAGATCAATTAGTCATTGTTCTTTCAAAGCAGAGATGCTTTTATAGTATGTTTTTTTAATTGTTATGTGATTAAGTTCAAAACTCAATTTTGTGGCTGGTGCATGGTGCAGTAGTCTAATAGCCTTTTTTTTAATATCCTCTGGAGTACGATTCATGAAAAAAACACTTGGTATTCTTTTAGTTCTACTATCCTTTACCTTAGCTCAGGTGGCCATGGCCTCCCAGACTATTAAGCTTGGAGTTGTAACCAAACCGGGCTCTGCACACAATATTGTCGCTGAAAAGTTCAAGGAGCTGGTAGAGAAAAACTCTAATGGCAACTTCAAGGTTAAGATTTTTCATTCCAAGTCCATTGGTAATGAAACCGAAATCCTGCAGCAAATACAAATGAACACTGTTCAGATTGGTATAATTACCGGTGGTCCCTACGACACTTTTTCCCCTATAGTTCGTGTTATCAACTATCCATTTCTCTTTAAAGACAATGCTCAGGCTGACGCCATTCTTGACGGACCTCTTGGACAGGAAATTATGGATGAACTGGAAACTGTAGGCTTTATAGGCCTGAGTTTCTCAGAAAATGGTTTCCGTAACCTGACGAACAACAAGCATGCGATCAAAACTGCTGCTGATATTGATGGTCTTAAAATTCGTGTTATGGCCTCAGCTCTGCACAAGTCCATCTGGCAGGCACTGGGCGCCAATCCTACACCAATGCCTTGGCCAATATACACTGAGTTGGAGCAAGGAGTTATTGATGGTCAGGAGAATCCTCTCTGGGTTCTGGAAACCTACAAGTTTTACGAGATCCAGAAGTATATGACCATGACCCGCCACGTCTATTCCCCACATATTAACGTAGCAGCCAAAATCTGGTGGAAAAAACTGGCACCAGCTGATCAGAAAATGATTAAGCAAGCCATGGTTGATGCTTCTGTTTTCCAGCGTAAGGACAATCGTGATAAGGATGGTGCTCGCCTTGCTCTTTTAAAAGAAAAAGGGATGATTGTTGAAGAAAACCCTGATCTTGCTACTTTTCGTGCTAAAGTTGCCGATTTGAAGGACATGGATCTCTTTAAGGATCCAAAAGTTCAGGCGCTGTTGCTGAAGATGATGGAAGCAACCAAGTAAGAAAAAATTATTGTGCTGGAAACCGCCGCATTACGGGAGATATCTTGTAATGCGGCGGTCTGGTTTACACCTTTAGAACACTCGACACAGTAGTGTCCATATCACATGCTTCAATTCTTCGAAAAATTCAGTAACTCTGCTAACCGTTTCATCGAATACCTTCTTTTTGGACTGGGACTATCCATGGCACTCCTGGTGGCAGTTCAGGTTTTTTGCCGTTATATCTTAAATTCTTCTCTTTTTTGGTCTGAAGAACTCGCTCGATATATGTTGGTCTGGCTCAGTTTTCTTGGAGCAAATGTTGCCTATTACCGTAATCTGCACCCGGGTGTTGACACTATAACATCCAGATTGTCCGCTTCAAAACAGCGTATTTCTCGTGTTCTGGTTCATATCATTACCATGGCTCTTGGACTGGTGATGCTTGTTTCAGGGACTCAGTTTGCATGGTTTATTCGTGCGCAGATTTCTCCTGCTTTATCAATCCCTAAGTGGATTATTCTCAGTGTCATACCAATTAGCGGAGTGCTCTTCTTTGTTTACGCGCTGCTCTTTTTTCTTAAAACAATACAACACAAAAGCCCGTGACCACAGAAATCCTCATTATCTCACTGCTCGTTTTGTTTGCGATTGATACTCCAATCGCTATTGCCATTGGTGCAAGTTCAGTCATCGCAATTCTCATTCAAGGAGATTTTCCTTTGATGATGGTTGCCCAGCGCATGTTCTCTGGAACAGACTCCTTTCACCTGATGGCCGTGCCCCTGTTCATGTTTGCAGGTGTACTCATGGAGGCAGGAGGGATAAGCAAGAGAATTATTGATTTTGCCAATGCCCTTGTAGGGTGGCTCCCTGGTGGGCTTGCTGCCGTAACCATTGTCTCGGCTATGTTCTTTGCCGGAATCTCGGGTTCAGCTGCTGCTGATGCTGCAGCAGTGGGTGCTATTCTGATTCCTGCAATGAAAAAATCAGGATATGATTCTGATTTTGCTGCAGCTGTACAGGCATCCGGTGGCTCTATCGGTGTGATTATTCCTCCATCCATCCCCATGATCATTTTTGGTTTCCTGACTGGTGCCTCCATTGGACAGCTTTTTGCAGCAGGGATCATACCGGGGCTTTTGATCGGACTGTCCCTGATCATTGTCTCAACTCTGATTTCACTGAAACATGGGTATTCATCATCTGCCACATTCTCTCTCGCTAAGACATGGAGTACCTTTAAGGATGCAATCCTCGCCATGGGTGCACCTATTATTATTTTGGGTGGTATCCTGACCGGAATTTTTACCGCCACCGAATCAGCGGCCGTTGCTGTTATGTATGCTCTGGTTGTAGGGATGTTTATCTATAAGAAGATACAAATAAAAGATCTCTTTGCATTGTTTCGTGACGGTGCCGTCATTTCAGGGATTGTCATGTTTATCATTGCCATGGCTTCTATCTTCAGTTGGATTGCTGCCATGGAGGATATCCCTGCCCGATTAGCAGGTGGTCTCCTGTCATTAACTGACAACCGGATCATCTTACTGTTACTGATTAATCTGGTTTTACTCATCGCAGGCACGTTTATTGAGACCACAGCAGCCTTAATTCTGCTGGTACCTATGATAACTGCCATGTTACCGGCCCTGGGTATTGATATTATTCAGCTTGGTGTCATTGTCGTCACGAACCTTGCCATCGGTATGCTTACCCCACCTATGGGTATCTGTCTGATTGTGTCCTGTTCTATCTCAGGGGACCGACTCGAAGCCGTGAGCAGACGTGTGCTTCCGTTTCTTGCTATCCTGCTTGTTGATCTTTTGATAATCACCTTCTATCCACCTATTACAATGTGGATGGCAGGCCTGGTTGCTGGATAACGGAAATTATATATACTACCCTTGGCTGGTATGTTGACCTTAAAGGGTTGGAATTGATAAAGCTGGTATTGGCATATCGAAGATTCGATTTTTTCCTAAATGCTAATTAATATA
>JAOZLM010000015.1 GCA_029934815.1 Desulfocapsa sp.
TTTAAATAGAATTAAGCAGGCAGGATTGTTACACAGTATCAGTGGATTTGTCAAGTTGAAAGGCGTGTTTTAAAAGGCTCTCCGAGTAAGGAGGAGCGGGGAAAAAAGGAGAAATAAAAGGGATGGCAGGACAGTAATTATTCGAAATACTCACTCACAAACTGGTAATAGGCTGAATTGATTTTTAAAAAATTGCAGCCAACTCCATCTTCTCCCCTGTGAGAGATGTTGCCATATATCTCTGTGGAAATGGATTCGTCATCATCTTCAAGGATCAGGGTGATGGTGCAGATTTCTCCTTCTTGCAAGTTTCTGTCAGCATCACATTCGATAAAAGCACCGCCAACACTCATGTCCTGCGTTTCGCCTTCAATGAGTTCGCCATTGGCAAGTTTTAAGAGGGCGAATCTGCGGATGAGGTGACGTTCGTGATCTCGACGTTCAGCCATGGTAAACTCCTTGGGAAAAGAGAATCTGATAAATACAGCTTATGGCAAAAAGAGTTTTTTTGTCAAGGAGAGTTCTTGAAGTGCAGGTATAAAAAAAGGGAGAACCACTGAAGGTTCTCCCTGAATTGCTGAGCTATTTTTTTGATTCTTTTTTTATTTTAGGACGTTGGTGATGTTTTTTAAATCTTTCACAGCATCAATCTTGTCTTTTACTGCTGATACTTCTTTCACTCCTGGAACATCTTCAATAATGTTTTTTCCGCCTTCTTCAATATCACTTATACCACTTTTGAAGGAGGAAATTGCTTTTCCAAGGCCTGATCCGATTTCAGGAAGTTTTTTGCCACCAAAAACAAGCACAGCGATACCTAAAATAACTACGAGTTCCGGTGTTCCAAGTCCAAACATAGTATCCTCTTAATCAGCTTTGTGAGTCCTCTTTGGGCTCGTCGTCGATCTTTTTGGCTTCTTCTTTCTTGGTTGCATCTTTGAAGTTTTTGATTCCTTTACCAATTCCAGATCCAATCTCAGGGAGTTTGCCGGCTCCAAAAATAATAACAATGATGACCAGAATAACGATTAACTCCGGCATTCCTAATCCAAACATAAAAGAACCTCTATAAGCAGTTTAAGCTACTGTCAGCAGCTTATGATGATTAATAAATTTTTCTTGATTACTATCGAACTTCAGTTTTATTCGATTTCTGCGATCCCGTCATTCCGGACTTGATCCGGAATCTTGTGAAAACAGCTAGTTCCGACGAGATTCCGGATCAAGTCCGGAATGACTAAGGCGGTAGCTGAGCCTCAGTGTAATCAGGAAACTTTTTCTAATGATATGTCAAAATAGAGCAGGAAAGGCAGAATGTCAATCCTTTCCATGCGAGGCAATCTTTTCGCCCATTTTACGTGCATTGCTAAGCAGACGATCTTCATCCAGTGTGAGAAGCTTACGGTTCTCCATGACCACTTTTCCACCAATCACAGAATGTACAACGTCAGCACCTCTGGCTGCATATACAAGATGGGACGGAATGTTGTAGAGAGGGGTCAGGTGCGGTTGGTTCATGTTTAGCACAATTAGATCAGCTTTTTTCCCTGCTGCAAGTGATCCGATATGATTTCCGGCAGCCAGCGTTTCTGCACCACCAAGCGTTGCAGCGTGTAGCGTCTGTTCAGCGTTCATGGCAGTGGAATCCATGGTGACAACTTTTTGCATTTTTGCCACACTGTCCATCTCGGCAAACATATCCACATCGTTATTTGAGGCTGCACCATCGGTGCCTATTCCTACTTTAACTCCTGCGGCAAGCATTGCTGTTACAGGTGCAGCACCTGAAGCCAGTTTCATATTTGATTCAATACAATGGGAAACAGATGCACCCCGTTTGGCCATAAGTGTTATTTCATCATCACTTAGCATTACACAATGTGCGGCCAATGTATTTGAGCCAAGAAGTTCAAGCTGTTCAAGGTGCTGCACCGGACTGCAGTTATAGCGCTCTTTACAGGTATTGACTTCAGCTTCATTTTCTGAAAGATGAATTACATAAAGACTATTGTTGTCCGCCGCCACTTTTCCAAGTCTTGTCAGCAATTCTTTGGAACAGGTGTAGACAGAATGAGGATCCGCTGTGATGGTAATGAGAGAGTGGTTTTTGTAATGGGCAAAGAGATCATCGACATAAGCAAAACCGTTTTCGAGTTCTCCGTAACAGGGAGAAGGGAAATCGTAGAGAACTTCTCCTATCCATGCACGCATACCGGATTCTTCAGTGGCACGAGCTACTTCTTTTGAAAAGAGGTACATATCGCAAAAGCTGGTGGTTCCTGATTGTATCATTTCGGCAAGGGACAATTGCGTTGCCTGATAAATCATTTCCGGTGTCCACGATGCTTCCACCGGAAAGATATGTTCTTCCAGCCAGGTCATGAGAGGTAAATCGTCGGCAAGCCCTCTGAATAACGCCATGGGTGCATGGGTGTGGGTGTTGACAAGACCCGGCATGATGAGGCCATGTTCGGTGTGCAATGTACGTTTTGCAGTGTAGTCGTTTGTTATCTGCTGCGTGTTGCCAACGGCGCTAATGATATCACCGCTAATCGCAATGGCCGCATCTGTCATAACTCCGGCCTGTGTCGAATCCGGAAGAAGAAAACTGCCTGAGAGAATGAGATCTGCCTGCTGTTTCATATCTAAATCCGTCCGCTGATTTCTACGATTAACTGTTCGAGTTTTGGTTCCATGGCTTCAGCTGTGGCAATGATATCTTCTAAAATGATTGGCTCAAAATTGTCCGGATCATTCACATTTGAAACCACGGAAAGACCTAAAACATCCATCCCAGCGTGACCGGCCACAATGATTTCAGGGACAGAAGACATGCCCACAGCGTCTGCGCCACTTTCCCGCAGCCATCTTGTTTCGGCAGGCGTTTCCAGACTAGGACCGGGAATGCACACGTATACGCCGCTGATCACGTTGCTGATTTTGCAATGAGTGGCACTGTCCAGTGCGGTTTTAATAAGCCCCGGATGATAAGGGGTGGAAAAATCAGGAAAACGAGGGCCCCACGCATCCACATTGGGGCCGCGTAACGGGTTTTCGCCCAGGAAATTTAAATGATCTCGCATGACCATAATAGAGCCGGCCTTAAAAAGAGGATTTAAACCACCGGCAGCATTGGTAACTAGAAGTGTTTTGGCGCCAAGCAGAGATAGTACACGAATGGGAAAGGCCACTTCTTTTGTGGAGTAACCTTCATAGAAATGGAATCTGCCCTGAAGGATAGCAACTTTTTTACCGGCCAGCATTCCAAAAACCAGATTCCCACTATGACTCGCAACAGTGGATTGCGGGAAATAGGGGAGATCTGAATAGGGCAGTATCAGCTCAGTATCAATCTTTTCAGCGAAATTACCAAGACCGGTACCAAGCTGGATGACTAACTCAGGAGAAAAAGGAGCATGCTCCTCAAGATAACGGACACATTCTTCGACACGTTCCTGGTAATCCATCATGTCCCTCTTAAGAGCTTTGTCAGCTGACCAGTTGCTTAATGAATCGCATTGGCTGAAAGGAAATCACGGATCTGATTTTTGTCAGCATCCATTAGCTCACAGCGAGATTGTTTATCCATAAGACTCTTGATGGATTCTGGTAACTCAAGATCTTTGCCAATAGCCTCTTCCACAACATTACCAAATTTACCGGGATGCGCAGTGGCAAGACAGCAGATAGGAACACCTTTTTCCACATGTTTTAGGGCGCAGTGGACTCCAACAGCAGTGTGCGGATCCATGATATAGCCATGGTCCTTGTAAACACTTGCAATCGTCTTCACCACATCTTCTTCCGTTGCAGCTTCTGCGATAAAATTACGCTGGATCTGATCTTTGAAATCAGCAAGATCAAGTTTTCCGGTGTCGGCAAATTGCTCCATGGCCTGTTTGCAGCGATTGGGTTCCTCGTCAAGCAGATAATAAAGATAGCGCTCAAAATTAGAGGCTGATTGAATATCCATGGAAGGACTTGACGTGGCAGCAACTTCTCCCAGTGAATAATCACCATCGTTTACCATACGACTTAAAATATCGTTGGAATTTGTGGCCAGCAACAGTGTACGAATAGAGCCTTCAGGCAGCAAACGCTTTGCGATAAAACCGGCAAAAATATCACCAAAATTACCAGTGGGTACGGCGAAATTTACAGTGTTATCATTCTCGTGATTACTGATATGCAGGCTTGCGTAGACGTAATAAACCACCTGAGCTAAGATTCGTGCCCAGTTGATGGAATTAATAGCTCCGAGGTGGTGATTATCTTTAAAATCGAGATCATTGAAGATGGATTTAACAATGGCCTGACCATCATCGAAGGTGCCGCGAATGGCAATGTTAAAAACATTGCTGTCGGTCACGGTGGTCATCTGTTTTTCCTGAACGGCACTCACCCGGCCCTGGGGGTGGAGGATAAAAATATTAATCCGTTCTTTACCCCGAACTCCGTATATGGCAGCACTGCCGGTATCACCAGAAGTGGCACCGAGGATATTCATTACAGAATCCTGTTTTTCCAGCAGATACTCAAAGATATTCCCAAGAAACTGTAGCGCGATATCCTTAAAAGCAAGTGTTGGCCCATGGAAAAGTTCCATGATATGGAGACCGCCCTGATGCACCAGTGGCGCAACTTCCTCTGTATCGAATGTGGCGTAAGAGCGTTCTATGATGTTTCGCAGTTCAGCTTCCGGGATATCATCAATAAAACGGGACATCACCTCAAAGGCAAGTTCTGTATAACTGAGATTTTGCCATTTTTCGTAGGTGCTGGCACCAATTCTGGGGATGGCTCGAGGCAGGAGAAGGCCGCCATCAGTGGCAAGACCCATCATAACGGCTTCGGTAAAGGAGATGGGATCAATCCCTCCCCGTGTGCTTATATATTGCATGCTTAGCTCTCGTCTATTTCCACTCTGGGGGCGTCGTGCCACAACCCTTCAAGATCATAAAAAGATCGCTGTTCATGGTAGAAAATATGAACTACTACGTCGTCAAAGTCAAGAAGAACCCACATTCCGTCATTGATTCCTTCGGCGTTTGCAGCACTAACTCGCTTGGAACGCATTGTGGTTTCAAGGGCTTGTGCCAGCCCCTGAACATGACGACTGGAGCGTCCGCTCATAATTATAAAATAGTCTGCAAAAGAGGCAATTCCCTGTACATCAAGCACCACAACATCGTCTGCTTTATTATCAAATGCTGCCTGGGCGCATAGGGTGGCGCGTTCAAGTCCTGTTAAATTCTGAACTTCTTTTTTTAGTTTTTTCTGAGTCATTTAGTTTTTCACCTTCCGTTTTCGCGGAGGAAATTCAAAGCTGATTTTGCCAGCCTTGTTAAGGAGCAGATAGGCGTCAAAGGGACGTTTCTTTTTAGAGATGAATTTCGTTATCAGCTCTGTTTTCCCATCTGTCAAAAGTTGTCGTATGTGATCCGGTTTTATTTCCCGGGCAAGGATGATTTTACTAATTTGCAATCCCTTTTCTTTGTCGCCATCGAGGGTGGATGCAGACATATAAGCTGCCGGTGTTTCAAATACCGGGGTGTCATCCACAGGAGAGTTGCCTAGTGGTTCACTCTTTTTAATGGATTCAATATCAAGTTCTGCTATTGAGTCGGCAAAGAGAAATTCAATCTTATTGTTTGTCAGTCGGAGGGATGCGGAGAATGGTTTGCCGCGCTTACTTCTAAAATCACTGAACGGCCCTAAAGTTTTGCCGTTAATGATGTCCACTATTTCTTCTGTGGTCATTAGCCTGCCGCCAAGGATTTTGCGGAGGGTGATTTTTTCATCTTCTGAGATATAAGCAGTGGGAGTTTCCATAAAACGGATATCACCAACGGGACTGAAAGGAGCTACTTTCTGAACAGGTGCTTTCTCAAATTTATGAACCTGAGAAATAATATGTTCAGTAAGATCCCTGATTTCCTGCATAAACTGTTTACGGGTGAATTTACCAAGGAGAATCTGGTTAAGTTTGAATTCCCATTCACCGGTCATCTGCGGAGAAGCGAGAACTTCGATTTGCAATGCTTCAAGGAGTGAAAGCAGTTCAAAGGCCTTGCCGGTGGGAGTAAGTTCTTTACCTTCCCGGACGATATATTTTTCTTTGAGGAGCTTCTCGATGATCGCAGCTCGTGTGGCTGGCGTTCCCAATCCCCGATCTTTCATGGCTTCAGCTAATTCTTCATCGTCAACAAACTTGCCGGAATGTTCCATGGCAGAGAGCAGGGTTGCCTCGTTAAATCGTGGCGGAGGCTTGGTTGCTAATTTCTCTTTTTCCACTTCCCGGCAAAGGACGTCTGCACCTTTTGGAATCTCGGTCAGCAGTTTATCCGTTTCCTGATTACCATTTCCCTGATACACAATCTTCCAGCCAGCATCTGTCTGAATCTTGCCCTCGGTGAGAAAGGTTTCTTTTTCAACCACAGAAAGGCGTTTGGTATTTAAGTAGCGTGCTGGTGGAAAGAAATTAGCCAGAAAACGTTGCAACACCATGGTATAAATCTTTAATTCAGGCTCACTGAGACTTGTCGGTATTTTATTAGTGGGGATAATGGCATGATGGTCAGATATCTTTTTATTATCGAATATCCGTTTTTCAGCCTTGATATATTTTTTTGCAAGGATGGTTTTTGCATGCGCACCCAGCTGCCAGCCTACTTGGTTCTTCACCGTTTTTTTGACGATGTTTAAGTAGTCTTCCGGGAGGTGGCGGCTATCGGTTCTTGGATAGGTGAGCAGTTTATGTTTTTCGTATAATGCCTGGGCGAGTCCAAGGGTGTTTTTTGCAGAGAATCCAAAGCGGGTATTGGCTTCACGCTGTAGTGTCGTGAGATCGTAAAGCCCCGGTGAACGTTGACTGGACTTTTTGCTACTTTCTGTGACGACGGCTGGTTTCCCTTGACACTTTTCTGCTACTGCCTGTGCATTCTTCTCCTGCCAGATTCTGTCTTGTCTTGCATGTTCGTTTTTGGGATCTTTTTTGAACTGCGGATTAATCCATTTCCCTTGATACTCTCCACTGTCAAAGGAGAAAGTGCCTCGCAGGGTGAAGTAATCTTTCGGCTCAAATGCCAGACGAAACTGTTCCCGCTTAACAAGGAGTGAGAGGGTAGGCGTTTGCACCCGGCCACAGGGAGTGAGGAAAAAACCGCCTTTTCTTGAGTTGAATCCGGTGAGTGCCCGGGTAGCGTTTAACCCGATCAGCCAGTCAGATTCAGACCTGCAAAGGGCAGCATCTTCCAAAGAAATCATTTCTTCATGGTCACGCAGATTAGCAAAACCCTCTTTGATGGCATCCTTTGTCATGGATTGCAGCCATAATCGTTTAAAACTTTTTTTGGCAACGGATGAATTCCAGACATAACGAAGAATATATTTAAAAATCAATTCCCCTTCACGCCCTGCATCACAGGCATTGATAATTTCAGTTACATCTCTTCTGCGAATAAGTTTTTGTAAGGCATTGAGCTGACCTTTAGTCCCCTGAAGACCTTTTAACGGAAATTCTTCAGGGAGAATGGGCAGGTTGCCAAGAGACCAACTCTTATATTTAGGGTCGATCTCTTCAGGATACTTTATGGTAACCAGGTGGCCGATTGCATAAGACACTATATAAGAGTCACTTTCGTAGTGCGTCTTGGTCTTTTTGAATTTACCGGGCAGAGCTTTGGCAAGATCTCCGGCAACACTTGGTTTTTCGGCAATGATTAAAGTTTTGTTACTCATGTAAACAGTCTTTTTGCAGTAAGTGTGTTGTTTTATTAAGCTGTGACAGCAAAGTCCAGCAGCGTTTTATTCCATAGTTCAGCTTGCTCAAGGTAGCATGGATGTTTGGCACCCTGAAAAATAACAAGTGTTGAACCGTCAATTCGATCGTGAAGCAGTTTTCCGTTGGCAGGATCAGAAATCTGGTCGTTTTCTCCCCATACTATAAGGGTTGATTCCGGTAGTTCGTGTAACTGATCTTTGTTTTCCTCAACACCAACTGCACCAATCAGGACAAGACCTGTTATGCAATCGGGATGGGCAAGGCTGAATTCCAGGGCGATTTTGCCACCCATGGACGGGCCAACCAGTATCATTTTTGTTAATTCTGCCACCTGCATAACTTCCGTAATAATCGTTTCAGGTGTTAAATCTGCTTCAGGAGTTTTACCAAACCCGGGCAGATCGACAGCAATTACAGAAAAACCGGCATCAATGACAGCTTGTAACGTACCAAGTTCCTGCCAGGTTTCTGCCTGAAAGGCCTTTCCGTGAAGAAAGAAGAGCGTCGGTTGACCAGTGTCGCCACCCTGTAAGGTGTGAACCTGACAACCGGATATATCGATAATTTGTGTTTTCAAGTCTGACAAAATAATCTCCTTTTCCAAATCAAAGTTGCAATGTTGTATTAATCCCTTTCCGGTTTGTCAATCAGTAAATGTGTATTTTTTGTGAGCCGACTTTTTTTATCAACACAATGTGGCAGTGAGTTCATGTGGCACAACTAATTGAAAAATAACGAAATAAGTGAAACGCACTTGCTCTGAGAGTGGATGCGTAAAGAAAAATTATTCACAAATTACCCTTCCCCTGAATTGCTGCTATTTCTTGACATCAGCTTAATATTATGTTTTATTAGGCCATTGGAACGGGATGTAGGCAGGTGTAACTCAGTTGGTAATGTACAAGCTTCCCAGGCTTGGGGTGTGAGTTCAAACTTTGTCGCCCGCTCCAGTGCCAGTAAGTTTTTTTGCTGACGCCATACCACTTTCTTTGGGGGATTGTGGCTATGAAAGTGGGCTATGCCCGCTTTTTTTTATGCCCGTATATCGGGCACTGAGTAAAGCGAAATAGAGTTGTATGAGTGACTATATTATAGAAAAGATTGAAGAATTTGCGAATGCCTTTCTTCCTTCCCTTGATCTTGAACTGGTTGAAGTACAGTATCGACAAGAGGGGCATGGTTGGGTCTTGCGCCTCTTTATTGACGGGCCAAATGGCATCGGCGTGGA
The DNA here is from genome assembly GCA_029934815.1 of Desulfocapsa sp. GTDB lineage: Bacteria > Desulfobacterota > Desulfobulbia > Desulfobulbales > Desulfocapsaceae > Desulfocapsa. Next base: position 9,012 of record JAOZLM010000015.1, read on the forward strand.
TGAATGTGCCAAGGTGAGCCGGGAAATGAACGTGTTTCTCGATGTTGAGGATCTGATTCCCAATGCTTTTCACCTTGAAGTGTCTTCTCCGGGACTTGAACGAACGTTACGTAATGTTGCTGATTATCAGCGATTTGCCGGCAAGAAGGCCCGTGTGAAAGTACGGCATCCAGTTGGCGGACAGAAGGTGTTTGTTGGTCTTATTGGTGAGTCCGATGAATTTGGTTTTGAATTAATTATGGAAGATGAAAGCACCATGCATTTTCATCTTGATCAGATACGAAAAGCCCGGTTGAGTCTTTAAGCTACCCCGGGAAAACAGAAAGAAAGAGAACTTAATTTCGTAGAATTATTTTACGGGGAACAGAATGGTATCGGATTTAGGACGTATTATAGATCAGATTTGCCGGGATCGGGGTTTTGATAAAAAACTTCTGATTGAGGCGATTGAAGAAGCTGTGGAATCAGCTGCCAAAAAGAAACTGGGCGCAAGGCGTGATATAGAAGTGCGTTTCAATGAAGAATTTGGTGAGGTTGAAGTCTTTCAGTTTCGCACAGTGGTCGAAACCGTTGAGGACGAACAGACGGAAATCGCCATAAATGACGCCAAAGAGCTTGATCCCGAAGTGCAGCTTGAAGATGAGCTTGGCGAGAAAATGGAAAACATTGAAGATCTCGGGCGAATTGCCGCCCAGTCTGCCAAGCAGGTAATCATCCATAAGATGAAAGATGCTGAGCAGGATGTTATTTTTGAGATGTTCAAAGATCGTAAAGGTGAAATTGTCAGCGGTATTGTCCAGCGTTTTGAACGTGGCAATATGGTTGTCAATCTTGGCCGTACCGATGCTATCCTGCCCCGTGATCAGCAAATTCCCAAGCGCTCCTTTAATCAGGGTGATCGTATTCGTGCATATCTTGATGATGTCCGTGAGAATGCAAGGGATTCACAGCTTATTCTATCCCGTACCTGTAACGATTTTCTGGCCAAACTATTTACCATGGAAGTGCCTGAGATCGCAGAGGGTATTGTCGAAATTATGGGTGTAAGCCGTGAGCCCGGTTTTCGTGCAAAAATTGCGGTAAGTTCCCTTGAAACAGATGTTGATCCGGTTGGTGCCTGTGTAGGTATGAAAGGGTCACGAGTTCAGAATGTAGTGCAGGAATTACAGGGTGAGCGTATTGATATTGTGCCCTGGAGTCCGGATCCTGCCAAGTATGTATATAATGCCCTTGCCCCTGCCCATGTGTCCATGGTTATGGCGGATGAAGATGCAAAAACACTGTTGGTGGTTGTGCCAAATGATCAGCTCTCTTTAGCCATTGGTCGACAGGGACAGAATGTTCGTCTGGCCTCTCGTCTCCTTGGCTGGCGCATAGATGTGAAGAGTGAGCAACGCTATGCAAACCTGAAAGAGCCCGGCTATTTGTCACTGTTGGCTATTAAAGGTATTGAAGAGCCACTTGCCGACCAATTACTTGGCCGTGGTGTTTTTTCTGTTGAGAAACTTGCCGAAGCGGCAGTAGAAGATCTGATAGTGATTCGTTCAATTGACGAAGAACAGGCACAGTTTCTTATTGATACTGCTGCCCGGATGATAGCAGAAGGAAAAGGTTCAGAATCATTCGGTGAAAAATCGGAAGAGGATAGCCTGGAAGAAGATGATGCTGCTAAAGGCAATACAGCTGAAGTCACTGCAGAAGAAGATGATGCTGCCAAAGGCAATACAGCTGAAGCCACTGCAGAAGAAGATGATGCTGCCAAAGGCAATATAGCTGAAGCCACTGTAGAAGAAAATGATGTAAAGACAGAAGTTTCCGAGAATGAAGCAGCTCCGGAAGAAGTTGCAGCTGAGCCGGTTGAAGAAGCAAAAGAGTAACGGTTTTAGAACCTGCATCGTCTGTCGCAAATGCTTTGAAAAAAAAGAATTGTTGCGCTACGTGTGGGATACTGAATCATCAGAAATAGTAGCCGATAGTAAACAGATTATGGTTGGAAGGGGAGCGTATTGTTGTCTTAGTGAAAAGTGTAAAATACAATTTCCAAAGAGAACAAAAGGTTTGAAAAGAGCCTTTCGGCTGAGTTAACAAAATAGTTTTTATTACCATCATTATTGATTGCACTAATAATGTAGGTGCAATCACAGATGGATTCGTAAAACAGCAGGAGTAGTGAATGAGCAGGGTTAGGATTTATGAGTTGGCCAAAGAGGCTGGCATGGCAAGTAAGGTGTTAGCCGACAAACTGATTGGGCTTGGATACGATATTAAAGGTCACAGCTCAACGGTAGACGATGAGACAGCGGCGAAAATTCGCAGCGCTGTATTAAAAACTACCACTTCTGAACTGGTCGAAAAAAGAATTGAGACCAAAGACGAAGGTGCTCCCACAGTGATACGTCGAAGAGCCACCACTATTATCCGACGCCCGAAGAAGGAAGAGCCTGTGGAGGAAGTTGCAGAACTTCCTGAAGAGTCGGCAGCTGAGGAGCCAGTAGCTGAAGAGACTTCTTCTCAGGAAGAGGCCACAACTCCAGGCGCAGAACCCACACCTGAAGAGAAGGTAGTGGAAGCCGAGCCTGAAGCAACACCTGCCACCGAAGATACCGGGAAGAAATCGGCACTGACTGTGGAAGAGCTGATTGCCAAAAAGGCTGCTGATGATCTTGCTGCTGCTGAAAAGCAGAAAGAAGATGATGCAAAATCCGCAGCTGCTGCCAAAAAAGCAGAAGCTGAAAAACCCGCGAAGAGGGGAATTGCGAAAGTCATCGGTACCATCGAACTTCCTAAAGAAGAGCCTAAACGGCCTCCGCGGAAGAAAAGTAGTCGCCCACCTGTAAGAAGACCTGGTTCCAAGCCCCCTGTCAATCAGCCTCCAGCAGATCCATCTGCTCAGGCTCGTGGCAAAAAGAAGGGTAAAGCCGGCGGTCGTGAAGAGAGCGAAGAAGAGAAAGCTAAAGGGTTTAAGAAAAAGAAAGGTCGCAAGAACGTAAGAGTTACCCGTTTTGGCTATGATGGTGATCGCTTTGCCAAACGTGGAAGAAGAAAGAAAGGGAGAGGAAAGAGTGCTCCTGCCCTGCCTCCATCAGAAATGAAGGCCAGCAAGAAGAAAATCAAAATTTATGAAACCATTAGTGTTGGAGATCTTGCTCATGGCATGCGTGTTAAGGCCAATGAAATCATTGCAAAATTGATGGACCTTGGCGTTATGGCGACTGTTAACCAAGCACTTGATCTTGATACTGCAATGCTTGTTGCTGCTGATTTTAGTTATGAAGTCGAGCAGGCTGTTACTGAAGAGATCAGTGTTCAAAAGCTCACCGCAGAGGAAGAAGGCGGCAAGGCTGAACCTCGCTCACCTGTTATCACTGTAATGGGTCATGTTGATCACGGTAAAACATCCATCCTTGATGCCATTCGTAAAACTGATGTGGCAGATGGAGAGGCGGGTGGAATCACCCAGCATATCGGTGCGTATCATGTACAATCGGCCGCCGGAGATGTGACTTTTGTTGATACTCCAGGCCATGCAGCTTTTACTGAGATGCGTTCACGCGGTGCTCAGATTACAGATCTTGTAATTCTGGTTGTTGCGGCAGACGATGGTGTTATGAATCAGACCCGTGAGGCAATTCACCATGCACAGGCTGCTGAAGTTCCAATTATTGTTGCCGTAAACAAGATCGATAAAGATAATGCCGATTCTGATCGTGTAAAGCGTGAGCTTGCCGAGCTTGATCTTTCCCCTGAAGAGTGGGGTGGTAAGACAATCTTTTGTGAGATGTCTGCCAAAAATGGAACAGGTATTGATAATCTCCTTGAAAATATAGAACTCATGGCAGAGATGCTTGAGTTAAAAGCTGATCCAAAACGTAAAGCAATTGGACATGTTGTAGAGGCAAAACTTGATAAAGGACGAGGTCCTGTAGCCACTATACTTGTTCAGGAAGGAACTTTACGTGCCGGCGATCATTTCGTCGTTGGGCAGTTTGCCGGAAAAGTACGAGCGCTTCTTGATTACAGAGGCAACCCAATTAAGAGTGCCGGACCATCCATACCTGTAGAGGTACAGGGTATCACTGGTGTCCCATCCTCTGGTGATGAGTTTGTTGTTGTTAAGAATGAGAAGCAGGCCAAAAATGTTGCTCAGGAAAGAACTCTGAAAGTTCGCGAAAGTGAGCTTGCAGCAGGCTCTAAGGTTTCTCTGGATTCTCTTTTTGAGAAACTTGCAGAAGGAGATGTGCAGGAACTTCGTATCGTTCTTCGTGCAGATGTACAGGGAACCCTTGAGGCATTTGCAAAAGCGGCCGAGAAACTCTCCACCGATGAAGTGAAGGTGAAGATTCTCCATGAAGGCACAGGCACCATGACCGATTCTGATGTCTTACTCGCTTCAGCTTCTGAGGCAATTATCATAGGCTTCAACGTGCGTCCATCTGGCAAAGTGAAAGAACTTGCCATGAAAGAAAATGTGGATATGCGTTCTTACGATGTTATTTACCATGCACTGGATGATATTACCGCAGCCATGGTGGGAATGCTTGCACCGAATCTTGAAGAAGATGTAATCGGAAATGCTGAGGTTCGTGAGACCTTCCAGGCACCTAAGGTTGGGACCGTTGCCGGTTGTGCTGTTACAGATGGTAAGATCCTTCGCAGTTCATCAGTTCGTGTTGTTCGTGATGGTGTGGTTGTTTACACCGGTAAAATTGAATCGCTTAGACGATTCAAGGATGATGCCAAAGAAGTTCTCTCCGGATACGAATGTGGTATCTCCGTTGAGAAATTCAATGATATAAAAATTGGTGATAACCTTGAAGCCTTTGTCATGAAAGAAGTTGCTGCAAAACTTGGTGCAACTCAGCAGGAAAAAGACGATAAAGAGAAAAAAGAAGAATAAGTAAGCTGTATTATGTGGGATCCTAAACAAACTATTGAGTCCGTTGGCCTTGGCAAAAGGGAACGGAAGCGCTCAGACCGTGTGGCTGATGCTGTGCAGAAAGAACTCTCTCTGCTTTTCATCCAGAAGGTGCGTGATGAAAAGCTGAGTGATGTAACTATCACCAGAGTTAGTATTACTGATGATATGAGAAGTGGTCGTATCTTTTATACAACTTATGGTGATGATAAAGATCGTAGAAAAACAGCAAATGCTTTGAAGAGTGCCACCGGTTTTGTACGCAGTCACCTTGCTAAAGTTTTAAATCTACGGCACACTCCTACTCTCCAATTTGAGTACGATAAGAAAGCGGATAAGGTTGAGGCACTGGATCAGATTTTTGATGAAATTGCCCGTGAAAGGAAAACAGATGAAAGTGATTCCTAAGGTTTTTCCAGATACCATACGATCAGCCACTCACGTTGTTTTAGCCACCCATGTAAACCCTGATGGCGATGCACTCGGTTCTCTGCTGGGGTTTGCAGATATTCTGCAGGGGTTAGGCAAAAAAGTGTTTGCCTACCTTGAAGAACCCGTCTCTTCCATGTACGATTTCCTGCCAAACTGTTCTATTGCTCAATTTGATACTGATGCTTTGCAGGATTTTGTTCAGCAGGCAGGATCTGAAAATACAGTTACCATTGCATTAGATAGTGGTGACGCTGAACGCCTTGGTATTGCAAAGGATATTCTTTTAAGCAACTCTCCCTTTCTTACTATAGATCATCATCAGGGGCATCGTCCCTACGGAGACGAGCTCTGGCTGGAGAGTGAATGCTCTTCCACAGGAGAAATGGTGTATGAGCTGGCACAGCAAATGGGAGTAGAGCTTTCTGTAGCAGCTGCATTTTGTCTTTATGTGGCAATTGTTACAGATACCGGATCATTTCGTTACGATTGTACAAGCCCACGCACTTTGCGTATTGCCGCAGATCTCCTTGAAAAAGGCGTTCGTCCGGCAGAAGTGGCAGAGCAGGTATATGATAATTACACCCTTGCCCGTTTACGCCTGATGGAGTTGGTGCTTTCAACCCTTGTGGTGCACTCTACCGGTCGAATCGGCATAATCAGCCTTAGTGCTGCCATGCTTGAAGAATCAGGCGCAGAGCCACAGGATGTTGAAGGCTTTGTTAATTATCCCAGATCTCTTCGCTCAGTCGAAGTGGCTGCATTTATCAAAGAAACAAAAGAAGGCTCTGTCTCAGTAAGCTTACGGGCTAAAGGAAAGGTGGATGTTGCCAAAATTGCGGCCGATTTTAATGGTGGCGGGCATAAAAACGCAGCAGGTTTTCGTTTTACCGGAAAGAGTCTTCCGGAAGTACAGGCAGAAGTTCTTCTTGCCCTGCAAAATGCTTTATAGCATTACCTTCTCTAAAAAATCATCGCCTGATCCCTGACAAATGACAATAGATTTTGAGGCTGGAGCCTTTCTTATCGATAAACCGGTTGGTGCCAGTTCCTTTTATATGGTGCGCAAGGTTCGTAATGCACTGGGTATGAAAAAGGTTGGCCACGCAGGCACCCTTGATCCATTCGCCACAGGACTCCTGATAATATGCGCCGGGCGACCTGCCACCAAACTGATCAGTATGATTCAGGATGGCGAAAAAGAGTATCTGGCTACCCTGCGACTGGGCATTGAAACTACCACCCTTGATCCAGAAGGAGATATTACCGCCGAGTCTCCCATTGGCTGTTTGCGAGAATCAATTATCGAAGCAACTTTACAGAAGTTCAGGGGAGAGCAGCAACAAGTTCCGCCTATATACTCAGCATTAAAGCACAAAGGTAAACCGCTGTATCATTACGCCAGAAAGGGAATAGCTATTACCAAACCGCCCCGAACGATCCAGATTGAAACGCTCGAACGAGTTGAAACAAGCGGTGATGTAAGCGACGATTCTCCGTACCTGCATATACGTGTGGTGTGCAGTAAGGGGACATATATTCGTACTCTGGGTGCTGATATTGGTCGAGAGTTAGGTTGTGGTGCTTATCTGACAGCACTCAGGCGTGTTCGAAGCGGCTGTTTTCACGTGGATGACAGCGTTGACGGCAGTAAACTGGAAGACGCAGATGCCCGGGAAAGACTCCTGGAAAAAGTTTTATCTGTATCAGATCTCCTTAATCTATTGCAATAATCCTGGTATGTGGTAAATGGTGTCTTTGGAAAATTGTTTTTAATTGTCCCCGCCACCGGGACCTGTAAATATATTGATAAATTAGAAGAACAGAAAATAAAGAAAAAGCTCCCGAATTCGGGGTTTTTATACGCAGACCACAGGAGGTTTGTCTTGGCACAATCAGCACTGAAAAAAAATGAAATAATCGAGAAGTTTAAAGTACATCCAACCGATACCGGTTCTCCGGAAGTACAGGTAGCTCTTATCACCGATAGAATTACCTATCTTACTGACCACTTCAAAACCCACAAAAAAGATCATCACTCCCGTCAGGGTTTGTTGAAGCTTGTTGGACAGCGAAGAAGTCTTCTTGATTATCTGAAGAAAAAAGATGTAAGCAAGTACCATACTCTTATTGAGACGCTTGGCTTAAGAAAATAGAAGTAGTTTTTTTGAAGAAATGCATTTCGCATTTCTCTTGTAATATGGTGCCAAATTGGGTGCCGGTTGATCATTCAGGTGTATTATTGCAGACTTGTCTGCAGCAATACGCCTGTTTTTTTTGATCAATCAACCATGCTGCAATAAGGCAGCTGGAGATAGAAAGATAATGTTTAAAAAAGTTGAAGTAGAAGTTGGCGGGAAAACAATTTCCCTTGAAACCGGCAAAGTAGCAAAACAGGCCGATGGCTCTGTTATCATGCAATATGGCGATACCGTCGTACTTGTTACTGCTGTTGCTGGAAAAGAAAATAAGCCGGAGCTTGGCTTTCTGCCGCTCACCATTGAGTATCAGGAACGCTCTGCCGCTGTAGGCCGTGTACCGGGTAACTATTTTCGTCGTGAAATCGGACGTCCAAGTGATCAGGAAGTACTGACTTGCCGCATCATTGATCGTCCGCTCCGCCCACTCTTTGCTGATGGATATTTTTCAGAAACCCAGGTTATTGCCTCGGTTCTGTCTGCTGATCAGCAGAATATCCCAGATATATTAGCCTTAAACGGTGCGTCTTGCGCACTTTCCATCTCTGATATTCCTTTTGAAGGACCTATCGCAGGTGGCCGTGTTGGTTTTATTGATGGCGAATTCGTTCTCAATCCTACCATTGATGAGCTTAAAGAATCCCGTATGGATGTAATTGTTG